>JAKAZO010000071.1 GCA_021815825.1 Pseudomonadota bacterium | reverse complement strand
GGGCGATGGATCAGCGACGCCGAGCACCGGCTGATGATCGAGGCGATCAGGCGCCGGGATTCGGAGGAGGCGGAGCGCGTCATCTTCAGCCACATCCGCCGCACGCGGGTCCACCTGCAGCGGATGGGCTGAGCGCGGGAGCGGGTCGCGCGGGGGGATGTTGCGCCCGCGGCTCAATCCGGGTGATCCGGCCCAGGGATGGTCCGCTACCGTCAAGGGTGATCCAAAATTTCGACACAACCGTAAAATTGACGTGACATTGATCCGCCGGTCATGTAAGTCTGCTGTCAGAATTCGGCGGCCGACCGAACGGCCACGCCGACCGATGCGACAGGAGACACTCCGATGCCGGTGAACGGACTGAAGTTGGGTGGTTTCGCCAGCGCGCTGGCCGCGCTCCTGGCGGCCGGGCTGATGCCGGCGGCGGCCACCACGATCGATCCGCTGCACGCGTTCTGCACCGGCGCGTTCACCTGCACCGACAACGGCACCATCACCCCGGTGGCGTCGCTGCAGCCGACCTTCGGGTTCAACAAATCCCCCAACAGCGGTACCTACGACCTCGTGCTCTATGCCCTCGCGCCCGAGCCGCCGACGAACAACGCCCTCAGCTTCTCCATCACCGAGACGTTTCCGGGCGCGACGACTGGCACCGCCAGCCTGGTCTCCCCGACTCCCTGGAACTCTGGCGACCTCTACTCGTACCTGGGCCTGACCCTTGCCAACGGCGCTCCGAAAAACCCGATCGGTGCGTTCATCACGGCCGGGGTCGATCCAACCGCCAGCGGCTTCTACGTCTACCAGGTCGACATGGGGACGGTGACCTTCGGCTCCTCCACCGACCCGACCTTCAGCCTGTCCACGGCGCTGCCGCACGGCACGCTGATCGTGGGTTTCGCCGAGGCGAACGGCAGCGCGATTTCCACCGCCCAGTCCGGCGCGCTGCTGCTCGGCGGCGACAGCCCGGTTCCGGCGCCCGAGCCCGTCTCCGCGGCACTGCTCGGCGTGGGGCTGCTGGGGCTCGGCCTGGCCCGCCGCCGGGCCTAACGCCGGCGATAAGCGCCCGCGCGCCGGCCGGGTGGCGCGGCGACGCGCCTTCTTCGCCTTCCTGAGCGCGTTCACGTCGCTGACCGCCTGAATCGCGGTCTGGAGCGACGTATCCGGTTTGGCGATCCCGTCGCGATCCCGTTGACGCTGCCGCCGGCGCGGAAGCCCACCGCTGCCGCCGGTGGTCTCGCCGACCGACGGGGCCAAAATGCCGGGGATGGTGCCCTTGGCGGGCGATCCGGCTTGCCGTCGGTCGAAACCTGGGCCAGATTCCTATCATATGCTGGCCAGTGAGGCCGCCATATGGGAAACCCCGGTCAGGTTTCTCGGCGCAAGTTTCTTGGAACCACTTCCAACCAAGGCACCGCTAGAACGTGCAACATTCTCAAAGCGTGGGAGAGAAAGATGCCGACAACACTGACCAATGTGATCTATGGCAAGGACAAGAAGATAAATTTCGAAAGATACAACATCGGCAGCCTGACAAAAGCGGTCGCCTTTGACCTCCAGGAGTTCGGCGAACGTGGCGTCCAGGGTGTCGTCGTCAAGCACCAGGATGCTGACAGAATCATCACTTATTGCAAGGCGGCCAAACTCGGCAAGCCGTACATGATGGCGGGGCTGTGCAGCAACGACCTCGTGCTGGTCGTGCGCGACGAGGGGAACGCGCAATTCGAGCAGATGGCAGTGCTCGTCAAGAACTACAAAAAGATCAAGGAAACCCTGGCCGAAAACACCGCTGCCGTGGTGAATGCCCACGAGGGCGACGCGATCATCGACAAGGCGGCGAAAAAGCAGGCGAACAAGTTCGACACCGAGGTCCAGAGCAAGCACGACACGGACTTCGGCGATGTCACCGGCAATATCCTGCTCTGCGCGCACGGAACGCCCCAGGTCAATGTCGGCCGCGTGATCGGCGTGGCCCTGGGCAGGATGACACCCAAGGAAGTGGCCGACCTGCTGACGAAAAACCCGGACAAGGCCAAGCGGCTCGCCGAGGACTATGACGGCAAGATCACGTTGAGCGGCTGCTTCACCGCCTCCGGCGGCCCGGAGGCGCTCGCGGCCGATGACCCGTTCGCGAAGAAGGTCCGGGACGAGCTGAAGACGCGCGGCTTCACCAAATGCTCGGTGGTCGGCATACCGGGCGTGGCGATGACCGCCGCCAAGGGCAAGAAGGATGACGATGGCAAGGTGATGAAGGAGGGCGACAAGGCTGCCTGGGTCCGCAGCGAGGAGATGCTGCAAGCCCTCGACAAGAAGGCGGCCGTGATCCGCGGCGAGATCGACAAGCTGACCGATGGGCTGATCAAGGCCGGTGGCAAGAGCGAGCCCGACGAAAGGACCCCCTTCCTGGGCACGGAGCCCGTGAGGAAGATCCTGGCCGTGATCGCCGCAAAGGAAAAAGCCCTCGACAGCCTCAAGGAGGAAATGGAATCGATCCAGAAGGACCAGAGGAAATACGGCGACGTGGACGGCAAGCTGATGGCTCACGTTACCGGAACGTTTGGACTTCGCGTCATTCAAGCCTCGTTGGGCAAGCGTTAGCCCCGGTTCCGCCCGACCGGATCGCGTCCCGCCGCACAGCGAGGTCCGGGCCTCTGCGCCAACCGGGGCCAGAGGCCCGGGCGCCATGCGTCCTCGGCCACCACCCGCCGGGCCCGACGCCGGCGATCCGCGCCCGCGCGCCGGCCGGGTGGCGCGTCCCCGTGCGGTTCCGGTCCGCCAGCCGTCAATCGTCGCTGGCCTGGATCGAGCTGAGGTAGGTATAGATTTTCCAGATCGTGGCATCGTCCAGCACGCCTTGCCAGGTCGGCATGCCTTTGTCGGGGCGCCCGTGCAGGACGGTGGTCAGGAAGGTCTCGGCCATGCGGTCGCCGTAGCGCAGGCGCAGATGGCGCAGGTTGCGCTCGGCCAGGCCGGTCACGGCGTCCGGTCCGTGGCAATGGGCGCAGGTCTCGTTGAACAGCGTCCGCCCGCTCCGCGCCGCGTCGGCATCGCCGGCGAACGGGTTGCGCGCGGTCTCGCCCGCCGCTTCGGGCCCGGTCGCCAGCGCGGCCCTGCTGAGGACGATCACCGGCAGCCCGAGCAGCGCCGCGGCGAGCGCGGCGGCCCGCGTCACCGCCCCCGGGTGGCGGCGCGCGATGGCCCGCGCGCCGCTGTCGGAGTGGATCACGCGGACTATTTCGCGGGCAGGGCGAAGACGAACATCGTCCCTCCCTCGGGAACCGCGGCCGTCAATTGCGCGCCGAGCGCGCCGGCGAACGAGGGCGGGCCGCTGAGCCGTCCGGACAGCGCCGCGACATATTGCCGGCCGTCGAGCTCATAGGTGATCGGCCCCTGGCTGATGCCCGAGCCGGTCGCGAAGTGCCACAGCATGGCGCCGGTCCTGGCGTCGAGCGCCTTCAGCTCGCCCTGCATGTTGCCGTAGAACACGAGGCCGCCGGCCGTCGTCAGCGCGCCGCCGACGAACGGCATCGCCTCCTTGATCCCCCAGACCTTCTTCCGCGCCACCGGATCCCAGGCGACGAACTCGCCGCCATTGCCGCCAGGCCCATATTTGCAGCAATCGAATTCCGTGCCGAGATAGAAGATACCATCATGCGGCGGGCCGACATCGCGCCCGACCTCGTCCATGCAGAGGTTGAAGGTCGGGATATAGCTCAGCTTCGTCTGCGGATCGTAGGAGGTCGGGGGGAAGTTCTTGCCGCCATAGAAGCTGGGGCACATGTCGTGCGCCCAGTTGTTCAGCTTCGGCCGCCGATCCGCCACCTCGACGGGCCGGCCATCCTCGCCGATTCCGGTCGCCCAGGTGACATGGGTGAACGGATCGGCCGAGATCAGCTTGCCGGTGCGGCGATCGAGAACATAGAAGAACCCGTTGCGGTCCGCCGTCATCAGCGCCGGCACGGAGTGGCCGTCGATGTCGAGGTCGACCAGAACCTTCTCGTTCACGTCGTCGAAATCCCACGCATCATAGGGCGTCGTCTGATAGTACCAGACGATTTTGCCGGTATCGGCGTCGAGCGCCAGCGTGGAGGCCGTGTAGAGGTTGGTGAACTGGCCGTAGTCGCTCTTGTCCGGCCCGCGCGGATGCGCCGCCCACGGCGCCGGGTTGCTGGTGCCGTAATAGATCAGGTTGAGCTTGGCATCGTAGGAGCCGACCAGCCACGCATCGCCGCCGCCATGCATCGCGGAATCGACCGAGGGCCAGGTCTCGCTGCCCGGCTCCCCGGCCGCGGGCGTGGTATAGGTGCGCCAGACCTCCTTGCCGGTCTCCTGATCGAACGCCGCGATCGAGCCGCGCGTGGCGTATTCGCCCCCGGCATAGCCGGTCACGACGAGGCTCTTCACGATGGTCGGCGGCGACGTCATGTCGTCGCCTTTCCTGTAGTCGGAGACTTTCGATTTCCACAGCTGCTTGCCGCTCTTGGCGTCCAGCGCGACGAGGAACCCGTCCAGCCGGCTGACGAAGACGCGGCCGTTGGCGTAGGCGACGCCGCGATTGACCGAGCCGCAGCACACCGCCGCCGAAACGTCCGCGGGCAGCTCCGGCGCGTAGCGCCAGCGCAGCGCGCCGTTATGCGCATCCAGCGCGTAGACATATTTCGGGCCACGCGGCGAGGTGACATACATCGTGTCGCCGATCACCAGCGGCGTCGATTCCTGGCCCTCCAGCACGCCCAGCGGGAAGGCCCAGGCGACCTGCAGGTTCGCGACATTCCCGGTGGTGATCTGATCGAGGCCGCTGAAGCGGGTATTCGCCGCGTCGCCGCCATAGCTCGTCCATTCCTGGCCGCTTTCGGCCCGGGCCGTGGCGCAGCCCAGCGCCAGCAGCCCGATCGCACCGATGGCCCATCCCCACAGCCGGCGTCTGCCGACATCAATTCTGTCGTGCATTCCGTCCCCTCCTCATCGCCCGCCCCTGGTTTTTCTGCCCCGCATGTGCGGTGGCCGGCGGATCGGGGCACGATACGCGCCGGGCCGGGCGCCGGGAATGGTAATTTCGCGTTGGGAACATGCGCGCGTCCTCATCCGGCGGCGGCGCGCTCGAGCGCGGCGGCCTCCAGCTTGACCATCGCCGTCATGGCGGCGAACACGCGCGCCGAGACGGAAGGGTCCGGGTCGGCGAGGAGGCGGGGCAGTATCTCGGGCACGATCTGCCACGGCACGCCCCACCGGTCGCGCAGCCAGCCGCACATGATCTCCGCGCCGCCGTCCGCGGTGAGGGCCGACCACAGCCGATCGACCTCCGCCTGGTCGGCGCACAGGACCGAGATCGAGGCGGCGGTGCCGTAGCTGGCCGGCGCGCCGCCGTTCAGCGCCTGGAAGCTCTGACCGCCGAGGGTGAAGCTGACCAGGATCACATCGCCCGCCTCACCCCCGGGCCAGGCCGCCGGCGCGCGCAGAACGTGCTCGATGCGGGAGCCGGGCACGAGCGAGACATAGAACCGGGCAGCGGCCTCGGCATCGGCTGCGAACCACAGGCAGGTGCTGACGTCCGGCATCACGCTCGCCCCCTCATCCGCGCACGAGCGGGCAGCCGCCCTCGGCCAGGGATCGGAACGCGGTCTCGGCCGGGATCGTCGCGCGCGGCGCGTAATAGTCCCAGGGGCCGCGGGACTCCGACGGCGCTTTCACCCGCATCAGATACATCGGGTGCATCAGCCGGCCATCGGCGCGCAGCCGGGCGCCGGGGGCGTAGAAATCCTCCACCGGCATCGCCCGCATCCTGGCCATCACCGCCGCGCCGCCGGGCTCAGCTTCGGCGGCGAGCGCGCGCAGATAGTGCCGCGTGGCGGAATAGACGCCGGCCTGCGCCATGGTCGGCATCGCCCCGTGCCGCTCCTGGAAACGCCGCGACCAGGCCCGGCTCGGCGCGTCGCGGTCCCAGTAGAAGGCGGTGACGAAGCTCAGCCCCTGCGCCGTCGCCAGACCCAGGCTGTGGACGTCGGTGATGAACAGCAGCATCGCCGCCAGCGTCCGCCCGCTCCGCGGCAGGCCGAACTCGTTGGCCTGCTTGATCACGTTCACCAGATCCCCGCCGCCATTGGCGAAGCCGATCACCTTCGCCCCCGAAGCCTGCGCCTGCAGCAGATAGGCGCTGAAATCGGCGGTGCCGAGCGGGTGGCGGGCGCTGCCCAGCACCGTGCCGCCGCTGGCCTCGACGGCGCGGCGCGCATCGGCTTCCATGGAATGGCCGAAATTATAGTCCACCGTGATGAAGAACCAGCTGTCCCGCCCCGCCGCCACCAGCGCGTGCGCCAGGCTGGTGGTCAGCGCGTAGCTGTCATAGAGCCAGGACGCGGCCGTCGGCGTGCAGTTCCGGCCGGTGAAATCGACCGAGCCCACGGCGGTGCCGATGGCGACCCGGTCGTGCTGCGCGGCGACGCTTTCCACCGCCAGCGCCACCGAGGAATTGTCGAAGCCGATCGCCATGCCGACCTGGTCGATATCGAACCAGCGCCGGGCGATGGCGGCGCCGATCTCGGCCTTGTTCTGATGGTCCCCGACCAGCACCTCCACCGGCCGGCCGTCGAGCGCGCCGCCGAGGCCCTCCGCCGCGATGTCCTCGACCGCCATGCGCGCGGCGATGACCGAGCCGGGGCCGCCGAGATCGGCGTAGAGGCCGGACTGGTCGTTGAGCACGCCGATCCGCACCGGCCCGCCCGCCCGCGCGCCGCGCCTTCCCCCGGCCAGCAGCGCGGCCCCGCCGCCGAGCACGAAGCGGCGCGTCAGTCCTGCCGGTTCCATCCAGGTCCCTCCCGTCCGGGTCGCCCGGTGCGCAGCCGTTCCGGTGCGTCGTTGGGCCCACTCTATCGAGCCGGGCCGCGTTCAGGAAATCGTTCTTCCGCGCGGGTACGGGCCCGGTCCGCAGGGCGGCGATTGATCCTGATCAAGGCTCGGCGCCCCGTGGCGCGCCAGGCTATCATTCGGAACGGCCCCGCCGGATCGGGCGTTGCGCCTTCATTGCCCAGGCCGAGGTCCGTGGTCCAGGAACCGCCGCCGAAGGAGCCCGTGATGGTGCTCGAACCGGCCACCCCGTCTCCGTCGGCCCCGCCGCTCTATCCGCGGATCGTCAAGCCGCGCGGCCTCGTCGGCGCCAATCTGGCGGACTACGAAGCCGTCTGCCACGCCTTCAGCTGGACGGCGGCGCGGGCGCTGCTCGACGGGCTGCCCGGCGGGCGCGGGCTGAACATCGCCCATGAGGCGGTCGACCGCCACGCCGCCGGCGCGCGCGCGGGGCGGGAGGCGCTGCGCTGGATCGGCCAGGATGGCAGCCGCCGCACGCTCACCTACCGCGACCTCCGCGCCGCGACCAACCGCTTCGCCAACGCGCTGCGCGGCCTCGGCGTGGCCGAGGGCAGCGCCGTGTTCGTGCTCGCCGGACGCATTCCCGAGCTCGTCATCGCCGTGCTCGGGGCGCTGAAGGCCCGGTGCGTGGCCTCGCCGCTGTTCTCCGCCTTCGGGCCGGAGCCGATCGCCACGCGGCTCACCATCGGCGAGGGCCGGGTGCTGGTGACGACCGGGTCGCTCTACCGGCGCAAGATCGCGCCCATCCGGGCGCACCTGCCGCAGCTCGACCATGTCATCCTGGTGCCGGAGCCGGGGCAGGGGGAGAGCGCGGTTCCCGGCACGCTCGACTGGCGCCGGATCGTCGATCCCGCGAGCCCGGACTTCGTCATTCCGCCGACCGACCCCGAGGACCGCGCCCTGCTGCACTTCACCAGCGGCACCACCGGCCGGCCCAAGGGCGCGATCCATGTCCACGACGCGGTCGTGACCCACCACATCACCGGCCGCTACGCGCTCGATCTGCACGACGAGGACATCTTCTGGTGCACCGCCGATCCGGGCTGGGTGACGGGCACCAGCTACGGCATCGTCGCCCCGCTCACCAACGGCGTGACCAGCGTGTTCGCCGAGGCGGAGTTCGACGCCGCGGCGTGGTACGGCATCCTGCAGCGCGAGCGTGTCAGCGTGTGGTACACCGCGCCGACCGCGATCCGCATGATGATGAAGCTCGGCGCCGAGGCCGTGCGCGGCTACGATCTCGGCCATCTGCGCTTTCTCGCCAGCGTCGGCGAGCCGCTGAACCCGGAGGCGGTGCTGTGGGGGCAGGAGGTGTTCGGCCGCCCGTTCCACGACAATTGGTGGCAGACCGAAACCGGCGGCATCATGATCGCCAATCTCGCGGCGATGGACGTGAAGCCGGGCTCGATGGGCCGGCCGCTGCCGGGGATCGGGGCGGCGATCGTGCAGCGCGCGGCGGATGGCGGCGTCGTTCCGGTGGAGGCGCCGATGGTGCAGGGCGAGCTGGCGCTGCGCGCCGGGTGGCCCTCGATGATGCGCGGCTATCTCCACGAGGAGGAGCGCTACCGCAAATGCTTCGTCGGCGGCTGGTATCTCACCGGCGACCTGGCGATGCGCGACGCCGACGGGTACTACTGGTTCGTCGGCCGGGCCGACGACGTGATCAAATCCTCCGGCCACCTGATCGGGCCGTTCGAGGTCGAGAACGCGCTCATGGAGCACCCGGCGGTGGCGGAGGCCGGGGTTATCGGCAAGCCGGATCCGGTGGCGGGCGAGATCGTCAAGGCGTTCGTCGCGCTGAAGCCGGGATTTACCGCCTCCGAGGCGCTGCGCCGCGAGCTGCTCGGCCATGCCCGCAAGCGGCTCGGCGCCGTGGTGGCGCCGAAGGAGATCGAGTTCCGCCTCGTGCTGCCGCGCACCCGCAGCGGCAAGATCATGCGCCGCCTGCTCAAGGCGCGCGAACTCGGCCTGCCGGAGGGCGATCTCTCGACACTCGAAAGCGACGCGCGATGAATGGCAAACTGCATCTCGACCATGCGCACGTGCGCATGCTGCTGCGCGCGATGCTGCGCATACGGCGGTTCGAGGAGACCTGCTTCGAGCTCTACCAGCGCGAAAAGATCCGCGGCTTCATGCATCTCTACGATGGCGAGGAGGCGGTCTCGGTCGGCGTCATCGCCACCCTGGCGGCGGAGGATGCGATCGTCGCCACCTATCGCGAGCACGGCCAGGCGCTGGCGCGCGGCATCGACATGAAGGCGCTGATGGCGGAACTCTACGGCAAGCAGCAGGGGGTCTGCCGCGGCCGCGGCGGCTCGATGCATATATTCGACCGCACCCACCGCTTCTACGGCGGCAACGCGATCGTCGGCGGCGGGCTGCCGCTGGCCGTCGGCATCGCGATGGCGGACAAGGCACTCGGGCGCAACGCCGTCACCGCCTGCTTCTTCGGCGAGGGCGCGGTGGACGAGGGGTCGTTCCACGAGAGCATGAACCTGGCCTCGCTGTGGCGATTGCCGGTGCTCTTCGTGTGCGAGAACAACCGCTACGCCATGGGCATGGCGCTCGATCGCGCCGAGGCGGAGACGGACATCGCGCGCAAGGCGGCGGGCTACCGCGTCGGAAGCGAGGCGGTGGACGGCATGGATGTCGTCGCCGTCGAGATCGCGGCCCGCCGCGCCGTCGCCGCCGTGCGCGAGAGCGGGGCGCCGCGTCTGCTGGAGTGCCACACCTACCGCTTCCGCGCCCATTCGATGTTCGACGCGCAGCTCTACCGCAGCAAGCAGGAGATCGAGACCTGGCGCGAGAAGGACCCGATCCGACGGCTGCACTCCTGGCTCGCCGGGAACGGGCTGCTCCATGCCGACGAACTCGCCCGCATCGAGGCCGATGTGGCCGCGGAGGTGGCGGGCGCGGTCGCCTTCGCGGAGGCGGGCGAGTGGGAGCCGGTCGCGGAGCTGGAGCGCTTCACCCTCATGGACCAGGTGCCGCAATGAGCGCCGCCACCAGCGCGCCGGAGCCGCAGCGCGTCACCTATCGCGAGGCGTGCAAGCTGGCGATCCGCGCCGCCATCCTGGCGGATCCGCGGGTCGTGCTGATGGGCGAGGACGTCGCCCGCTATGGCGGCTGCTACGCGGTGACCAAGGGGCTGGCGGCGGAACTGGGCGAGGACCGGATCCGCGACACGCCGCTGTCGGAGGCGGGCTTCGTCGGCGCGGGGATCGGCGCCGCGCTGGCCGGGCTGCGGCCGATCGTGGAAATCATGACGGTGAATTTCAGCCTTCTGGCGCTCGACCAGATCGTCAACAGCGCCGCCGCCATCCCGCATATGTCGGGCGGACAGTTCGCGGTGCCGCTGGTGATCCGCATGGCGACCGGCGCCGGCCGCCAGCTCGCGGCGCAGCATTCGCACAGTCTGGAGGGTTGGTACGCGCACATCCCCGGGCTGAAAATCCTCGCCCCGGCGACGGTCGAGGATGCGCGGCACATGCTGCAGCCGGCGATCGACGACCCCAACCCGGTGCTGCTGTTCGAGCATGTCATGCTCTACGGCGAGGAGGGCACGCTCGATCCGGCGGTGACCGGCGTCGACATCGTCTCGGCGCGGATCCGCCGCCCCGGGAGCGACGTCACGCTGGTGACCTATGGCGGCTCGCTGTTCAAGACGCTCGAGGCCGCGGAGAGCCTGCGCCAGGAGGGCATCGAGGCGGAGGTGATCGATCTGCGCGTGCTGCGTCCGCTGGATATGACGACGATCCTGGGCTCGGTCGCGCGCACGCACCGGGCGGTGATCGTCGATGAAGGCTGGCGCTCCGGCTCGCTCTCGGCCGAGATCGCCGCGCGCATCGGCGAAGCGTCGTTCTACGATCTCGATGCGCCGATCCGCCGCGTCTGCTCGCGCGAGGTGCCGATCCCCTACGCGGCCCATCTCGAACAGGCGGCGCTGCCGCAGGCGCCCGACATCGCCGCCACGGCGCGCGCGCTGGTGAAGGGCGGATGACCGACTTCCTGATGCCCTCGCTCGGCGCCGACATGGAGGCCGGGACGCTGGCGGAGTGGCTGGTCAAGCCGGGCGACGCGGTGAAGCGCGGCGACGTCGTCGCCGTGGTGGAGACCGACAAGGGCGCGATCGAGATCGAGATTTTCAACGACGGCGTGGTCTCCGAGCTCGTCGTGCCGGTGGGCGCGCGCGTCCCGGTCGGCACCGTTCTGGCGCGGCTGGGCGACACGGCGCAGACGCCGGCGCCGAAGCCGCCCCTGGCACCGGCCGTCGCCGCGCCGTCCCCGCCCACGCCGCCATCCGCATCGCCGCCATCCGCATCGCCGCCATCCGCACCGCCGCCATCCGCACCGGCGCGGCCGCGCAGTTCGCCCGCCGCCCGCCGGCTCGCCGCCGCGCGCGGCATCGATCTGGCGCGCATGGCCGGCAGCGGGCCGGGCGGCGCCATCGTGCTGGCGGATCTCGAGGCGCCGCGCCCCGCCGCCCCGAGGGGGGATCTCGCGGCGCGGCGCGGGTTCGATCCCGCCGCCATGCGCCTGGCCATCGGCAGCGCCATGAGCCGCTCGAAGCGCGAGATCCCTCATTATTACTTGAGCGAGACGATTGACTGCACCGCCGCGCTGGCCTGGCTGGAACGGCGCAACCGGGACCGCGCGCCGCCCGAGCGCGTCCTGCCGGCGGCGCTGTTCGTGCGCGCCGTCGCGCTGGCGCTGGCGAAAACCCCGGAGCTGAACGGCTACTGGCAGGACGGGCATTTCCAGCCCGGCGGCGGCGTGCATATCGGCTGGGCGATCGCGCTGCGCGGCGGCGGGCTGGTGGCCCCGGCGATCCGTGATGCCGACGCGCTCTCCGTGGACGGGATCATGGCGGCGATGCGCGATCTCGTGCTGCGCGCGCGCGGCGCCCGGCTGCGCGGCTCCGAACTGACCGCGCCCACCATCACCATCACCAGCCTCGGCGACCGCGGCGCGGAGGCGGTCTGGCCGATCATCTACCCGCCGCAGGTGGCGATGGTCGGCATCGGCCGCATCGTCACCCGTCCGTGGGTGGTGGGCGGGAGCATCGCCGCGCGCCCCGTCGTCACCCTCACACTGGCGGGCGACCATCGGGCGAGCGACGGCCATCTCGGCGGCCGGTTCCTGGCCGAAATCGGCCGCCGCCTGCAGGAGATCGAAGCCCCATGACCGCCCCGAACATGACCGCCGCCGAGACCCGCCAGCTCGTGCTCGACACGCTGGCCGCCATCGCCCCCGAGGCCGACCTGGCGCATCTGCCCGGCGACGCGGTGCTGCGCGAGGAGCTCGATCTCGACTCGATGGATTTCCTCAACTTCGTCACCGCGCTGCACGAACGCACCGGGATCGATATCCCCGAGGCGGACTACCCGAGCCTGTCCACCCTTGACGGCGCCGTGGCCTATCTGCGCCGCGAACCGCCCGGCCCGGCGACGGCCTGACGCCGGCGCACGCGGGGGCATGTCTCGCGGCTGTTTTTAGGACTCATCGCGAAATTAAGGCTTGCTCTTCGATCTGTGTCTGTTCGATGGTCTGCTTCGCGATAATCTCCGATCAGATGATCGTGAAAAAAAAGCAAAACGTCACACCAATCGGGAGAATGCAGACAATGTCGAAGCTTGGGGGGTTCGGCCACGCGGGGCGCGGCGCCATGTTGGCGGGTTTTCTCGGCCTCGGGGTCACGGCGGCGCACGCGGCGCCGCTCATCGACGTCCAGTTCACCCAGACCGGCAGCCCGGCCTACTCCGGCGCCGCCGTGCTCGGCGCCAGCGGCGATTACTGGAACACGTTCAGCGGGCCGTCGGTGTTTGGTGGTTCTGGCTCCGTCTCCGGCAGCGGCGCGTTGAAGAATGCGGCGGGCGCCGGCACCGGCATCAGCCTGAGCTACTCCGCCTATGGCTTCTTCGACGCGACCACCAACTCTCCCTTCTTCGGCGGAACGCAATACGCCAACCTGCTCGACGCCTACGTCCTCTCCTACGCCGACACGCCGACGACCAGCGCCGCGCCGGGCACGGTGACCCTGAGCGGCCTGACCGCGGACGGAAATTACAACCTCGTGCTCTATTCGGCTGGGAATAGCAGCGGACGCCAGACGAACTTCCTGGTCAACGGCGTGACGCAGAGCGTGACGGCCAACGCCGGGACGACGCTCACCGCCGGGACCAACTACACCGATTTCGCCGCGACCGCCAACGCCGCGGGCCAGCTGACGATCACCTTCTACGGCACGATCAGCAACACCTCCGACGGCGAGGCCGATCTGAACGGGCTGCAGCTCCAGGCGGCGCCGCCGTCGCCGCCACCGCAGACCGCGCCCGAGCCGGCGAGCCTGCTGCTGCTGGGGTCCGGCGCTTTCTTCACCCTCGTGGCACGCCGGCGCGCCTCCCGCGCCGCGCAGCGCGCGTAGCGGCGCGCGTCAGCCGCCGAACGGGGTGGGCGGCCGGCCAGGCGGCCCGCCCCGTCCGAGCTGGAAGCGCACGGCGAGATAGGCCACGCCGGCGGCGACCAGTGCCACCGGCAGCAGCATCACGCCCACCCAGAAGGCGAGCGCGGCGGTCGCGACCAGCCCGGCCGACACCGCGACGATGATCGCGCCGACGGCGATGCGGCTCGCCAGGCTGGGGCGCGCCAGATTGGGGCGCGCCAGATTGGGCGGCGTGCGGAATTCGCCCTCCGGCGTCATGTCCAGGATGATGCGGCGCTGATGGATCTCCATCCCCGCCACATGGCGCGCGCGCGGGCGGGCTTCAAGCCCGGCCCGGTTTGCCCACCCGCAAAGCCCCGACTATACCGGCTGCAAACGCAGGGAGGATGCAGCATGCCCACAGGAGCGAGCACGCCGCTGCCGGTCGATCTCACCGGCAGGCGCGTCGCCATTTCCGCCGCCGCCAGCGGCATCGGCAAGGTCATGGCCGACAGTTTCGCCGCCTGCGGCGCGCGGGTCTTCATCTGCGACATCGACGAGGCGGCGCTGGCCGCCGCCGGCCATCACGGCGTGCGCGCGGATGCCGGCGCGCTGGCGGATATGGAGGCGTTCATGGACGCCGCGCTGGCCCATCTCGGCGGGCTGGACGTGCTGGTGAACAATGCCGGCATCGCCGGGCCGACGGCGCCGATCGAGGCGGTGAAGCCGGAGGAGCTGGACGCGACGCTGCGCATCGACCTCGCCAGCTTCTTCCACTGCGCCCGCCGCGCCGTGCCGGCGCTGCGGCAAGCCGGGGGCGGGGCCATCATCAACCTCAGCTCGGCGGCCGGGCGCTTCGGCTTCCCGCTGCGCAGCCCCTACGCGGCGGCGAAATGGGGCGTGATCGGCCTGACCAAGACGCTGGCGATCGAGCTCGGCCCGGACAATATCCGCGTCAACGCCATCCTGCCCGGCCTGGTGGACGGGCCGCGCATCCGCGCCGTGATCCGCGCCAAGGCGCAGGCGGCGGCGATCTCGGAGAACGAGCAGACCGACCGCGCCGTCGCCGCGACCAGCCTGCGCTGCTTCGTCACCCAGCAGGACATCGCCAACATGGCGCTCTACCTCGCCAGCCCCTTCGGCGCGACGATCAGCGGCCAGGCGCTGGCCGTGGACGGGGACATGCAGGTTCTGATCTGA
>JAKAZO010000145.1 GCA_021815825.1 Pseudomonadota bacterium | reverse complement strand
GATGTCGGAGCGCCGTCGACATAGTCGTAGTTCGGGATCACGCCATTCTGTTCGAGATAGGCGATGTCGTGCTGGACATTGACGCCCGGCGCGGGGCTGCCGGTGTAGATCGTCTTGTTCCAGTCCTCGTACTGGTATTGCGTCAGGTTGTTGACCTGATAGGAAGTGGTGCCGCCCTGCGTGATCGTGGCGCTGTAGGTCAGGGTCCCGCCCGTGGGCTGCATGGCGAGGTCGTTGTTGAACTGCACGTCGGTTTTGAACGTCCCGTCGGCATAGGCGGTAACGTTGAACACCATGCGGAGCGAGCTGGTGACATCGGTCTGGAACTGCAGCTCGGTGGCCTGCGGGCCGCTCATCAGCGTCGTCACGCTGCCGGGCGCGGCCGCGTTCAGCAGACTGGCGACGTTCAGTGTGTAGGTGCTGCCGCCCTGGACCGCGAGATTGACGGCCAGATCGTAACCATGCGCCGCCATTGCGCTGGCCACGTTCACGGCTACGGGTGCCGGTGGCGTCGCGGACGGTGGCGCCAGCGACAGCATCACCCCGGCCGACGCGCCGGCGGCCAGCGCCGGCTGGCGCAGGGTGAGCACGGCCATCGCCACCGAGCCATCGGCGTTCGTGGTCTTGACATCCATCTGGACGGGAATCGTCTGGCCGTCGACGTGGGCGACCAGCTGGGCCGAGGGCTGCACCGCGCCGGGGGCGAAAACCTGGCCGAAACTGACATATTGCGACGCCAGCCCGGTTCCCTGGGCGTTCTGCAGGACCAGGCCGACGATGTCGCCCTGTACCTGAGGCTGCGGCACCGCCGGGACGGATTCCGTGCTTGCGCCTGAAATTCCACTCATTTAGAATGCTCCCACTAAAAGAGATGGCATCATTTTTTAGACAATCACACGAGATCGTGAACGAAAACTGAAACCCAAGGCCAACGGACGCCACCGACACGCAGACCACGCACGCGCGCCAACCGCTACCGGTTCTGCCTTGCGAACCGGGAGACGTTACTCTCGAAATTGGACACGCCGGCAGAACGCCAGCGTCACGGCTGACAGGCACGCGCGCACGGCCTAAAAAGGGCGCGATCGCACACGCGACCGCACCCGCCGGCGCCCGCCACGATTTACTGAATTGCAAGCCGGTTGGTCAATTCTGCGTGAGCGGCGCGGGACGATCGTCGCGGCCTGTGTGCGGCGTGCATCACTTGGCGGCAAGCAGTGGGGGTGGCGATGTGTGGGCTCGCGGGAATTTTCCACCAGCAGGCCGCGGCCCGGGTCGATGCCGCGCTGCTGCGCCGCATGACCACGGCGCTGCGCCATCGCGGGCCGGATGGGGACGGCTTCTATCTCGCGCCGGGCGTCGGACTTGGCCATCGCCGCCTGGCGATCATCGATATCGGTGGCGGCGATCAGCCGATGTACAACGAGGACGGCACCGTCGCCATCGTCTTCAACGGCGAGATCTATAATCACGCCGCCCTGCGCCAGACCCTGCTCGCCAAGGGCCATGTCTTCCGCAATCGCTGCGACACGGAAGCCATCATCCACGCCTGGGAAAGCTGGGGACCGGACTGCTTGCAGCACCTCTCCGGCATGTTCGCCTTCGCGCTGTGGGACTCCAATCGCCGCCAGCTCTTCCTCGCCCGTGACCGGCTCGGCAAGAAGCCGCTCTATTACGGGCGCAGCGCGGACGGCACCCTCTATTTCGCCTCCGAACTCGCGGCGCTTTCGGTGGTGCCGGACCTGCCACGCCGAATCCGCGACCGCGCCGTCGCCGATTTCTTCGCCTACGGCTACGTGCCAGACCCGGATTCGATCTATTCGGATATCCAGAAGCTTCCGGCGGGCCACTGCCTGCTGCTCGAACACGGCGCCGAACCCACCGCCCCGCGGCGCTACTGGCGTCCGGCCGGGACCGAACGCCCGCTCGACGAGACCGAGGCTCGCGACGAGCTCACCGCACTGCTGCGCCGCCAGACTGGCGCGCGGCTGATGTCGGACGTACCGCTCGGCGCGTTCCTCTCCGGCGGCGTCGATTCCAGCGCCGTCGTCGCGCTCGCGGCCACCCAGCATGACGGACCGCTGGCCACTTTCACCATCGGCTTCGAGGGCGCCGAGGACGAATCGCCCTTCGCCGAGATCGTCGCGCGGCGCTACAACACGGCGCAGCACACGGACCGGACGAGCGTCGACTACATCGATGCCGCACGCACACAGGCAGGAATTTTCGGCGAACCCTTCGGCGACCATTCCTCGGTGCCGACACATCGCGTGTGCGCGCTCACCCGCCGCCACGTCACGGTGGCGCTATCGGGCGATGGCGGAGACGAAGTCTTCGCCGGCTATCGCCGCTATCGCTGGCACCTGCTCACCGAGGCGGTGCGCCGGTTCATCCCCGCGCCCCTGCGCCGCCACGCGATCGGCCGCCTCGCCCGCGCCTATCCGAAGCTGGACCGGGCGCCGCGCTGGCTGCGGGCCAAGACGACGCTGACCGAGATCAGCCTCGGCTCCGCGCTCGGCTATTTCGCGACCATGCAGCGGATGCAAGCGGAGCAACGAAATGCGCTATTTGGCGAGCGCTTCGCCGCACGGCTGGATGGCTACGATCCGGCCGAGCGGATTGCCTCGCTGATGGACCAATCCGACACCGACGATGCCCTGCGCCAGGCGCAATATATCGATCTCAACACCTGGCTGGTCGGCGACATCCTGACCAAGGTGGACCGCACCAGCATGGCCAATTCGCTGGAAGTGCGTTGCCCGATCCTGGATCACGAAGTCGTCGGCTTCGGCTTGAGCCTGCCCGCCTCGCTCAAGCTGCGCGGTGGCGAAGGCAAATTCCTCCTGAAATCAGCGATGGAACCGTATCTCCCGCGGGAGATTCTCTATCGCCCGAAGCAGGGCTTCGCCGTCGCCCTCGGCACGCGTCTGCGCCGTGATATCGCCGCCGTTCGTGCCCGCGTGCTCAGCGA
>JAKAZO010000070.1:6628-15133 GCA_021815825.1 Pseudomonadota bacterium | reverse complement strand
GCCGGCGCGGTCCAGGGTGACGTCGGTCATCGAGAACTGCATCGCCACGGTGGCGTATTCGCGCCCCTGCTCAGCCCACGCCTCGCTGAGATCGCCGCGCTCCAGGCGGACGTCGCGCACCAGGTTGCGCACGCCGCGGCTTTCCTGCTCGGCGAGCTGTTCGGCGAAGTAGGAGACCATCTCCGGCGTCGCCAGGCGCTGCAGGGCGCTGAGATCGTGCGCGCTCCAGGCGGCCTGGATGTCGATCAGCGCGCGCTCGAACTGCTGGTAGTCCTGCGGCGTGATGGCGACCGGCGCGGCCGCGGGCCGGCCGCCGATGCCCCCGGCCATCCCGCCCCCGGCCATCCCCATCCCCGGTCCGCGCGCCGCCCCGCCCGGCGCGGCGAAGGCGAAGCCCTGGCCGAAGCGGCGGAACAGCCAGCGCCCGACCAGGTAGAGCAGGTAGATCTGCAGCAGGAAGCCGAGGAAGCCGAAGATGCCGTGGATGCCGCCGAACAGCCCGTGGCCGAACAGCAGCCCGCCGATCCCGGCCCCGATCAGCCCGCCGAGCAGGCCGGACATGAACGGCGAGCGGCCGCCAAAGCCGGGCGCGTAGGCGGGGGCGGCGTAGCGCGGCGCCTCGGGCTGGGTCAGGCTGCGCTGCATCGGCGCGGCGCTGTAGGGCGCGGTCGGCGTCGCCGAGGGCGCGGAATAGGTCCGGCTGCCCCGGCTGCCCGAGGAGGTGCCGCCGCCGGCCCGGGCCTCGGCCAGCGCCGGGGCCAGGGCCAGAACCAGCGCCAGCATCAGCGCGGCGAGCGCGGCGGGGCGGAAACGGCTGAGGCGCATGCGCGTCCCTCCAGGATGAAACCCGATCGGATATGGGAACGGTGCCCGCTCTTCAGGAGGGGGCGCCGCCTCGTCTCAGCCGCCGGCGATCGTCATCCCGTCCACGCGCACGGTCGGCGCGTCCGTGCCGCGGCGGAAGCGCAGGTCGCTGGCCGGCGTGAGGTGGGCGAACATGTCGATCAGATTGCCGGCGATGGTGATCTCGGCCACCGGCTCGGCGATCTGGCCGGCGCGGATCATGAACCCCGCGGCGCCGCGGCTGTAGTCGCCGGTGACGGTGTTCACCCCCATGCCGATCAGCTCGGTGACGTAGAGCCCCTCGGCGATGTCGGCCATCAGCGCGGCCGGGGTGGCGGCGCCGGGCAGGAGGTAGAGATTGGAGGGCGACGGCCCGGGCGGGCTGGAGGTGCCCCGCACCGCATGGCCGGTGGGGGCGAGGCCGAGCTGGCGGGCGCTGCGCAGATCCAGCAGCCAGGACGCCAGCACCCCGTCGGCGACGAGGTCGCGCGCTTCGGTCGGCTGGCCCTCGGCGTCGAACGGGCGCGAGCGCAGGCCGCGCACCCGGCGCGGATCGTCGCGCACGGTGATGCCCGGGGCGAACACGGCGCTGTTCAGCCGGTCCTTCAGGAAGCTGGTGCCGCGGGTGATGGCGCCGCCATTGATGGCGCCGGCGAGATGGCCGAGCAGGCTGGCGGCGACCCTTGGATCGTAGATCACCGGCAGCTTCGCGGTGCGCGGCCGGCGCGGATTGGCCCGCGCCACCGCCCGCTCCCCCGCGCTCCGCCCGATGGCGGCGGCGGGCTCGAGATCGGCGAGGTGGACGGCGGTGGAGTAGTCATAGTCGCGCTGCATCGCGGTGCCGGCGCCGGTGAGCGCGGTGGCGGAGACCGAGTGGCTGCTGCGGGCGTAGCCGCCGGCGAAGCCGGCCGAGGTGACGAGGGCGATCTCGCTGCGCCCGTAGCCGGCCTCCGCCCCCTCGGAATTGGTCACGCCGGCCACCGAGAGCGCCGCCTCCTCGGCCTCGGCGGCGCGCGCGATCAGGGCCGCGACATCGGGTTCGGCGGCGTCGGCGAGGTCCAGCGGCGCGGCGTCGGGCGGCGGGCGCGGATGCGCGTCCAGCCCGGCGAACGGATCCTCCGGCACCACGCGCGCCATCGCCACCGCCTGCTCGGCGAGCCCGGCGAAGCGGCGCGGATCGACCGTGCTGGCCGAGACGATGGCGGCGCGGCGGCCGACGAACACGCGCAGCCCCACGTCGCGGGTCTCCGAGCGTTCGACATGCTCCACCCGGCCGAGCCGGCGCTGCACCGAGAGCGAGGCGCCGGAGAGCAGCACGGCGTCCGCCGCGTCCGCGCCGGCGGCGCGCGCGGCCGCGATCAGGCCGCCGAGCAGATCGATCGCGTCCATCACGCGGCCAGCCGGTCGGCGATCGAGGGCAGGCCCGGCACCTTGCCGGCCGGGCCGAGGGCGGCCAGCGTCGGCGGGGCGCGGAACAGGCGGGCGGCGACGCGGGCGATGTCGTCCAGGGTGACGGCGTTGATCCGCGCCACCGTTTCCTCGGTCGGGATCACCCGGCCGAACACCTGCCACTGGCGCGCGAGCTGCTCGCAGCGGCTGGAGGTGCTCTCCAGCGACATCAGCACGCTCGCCTTCACCTGGGCGCGGGCGCGGGCGAGCTCGGGCTCGTCGGCGTCCTGCTGCACGCGGCGCAGCTCCTCGATCACCACCGGCACCAGCTCCTCCGCCTCGTGCTCGCCGGTGCCGGCATAGATGCCGAACAGGCCGCCATCCATGTAGGGCGCGGTGAAGGAATAGATGGAATAGACCAGCCCGCGCTTCTCGCGGATCTCCTGGAACAGGCGCGAGGACATGCCGCCGCCGAGCAGGGTGGAGAGCAGCAGCGCCGGGTAATAGTCCGCATCGCCATAGGCGACGGAGGGGAAGCCGAGCACGATGTGGACCTGGTCCAGCTCGCGCGCCTCGCGGAACTCGCCGCCCTGGTAGCGCGCCGCCTCCGCCACCGGCATGGTCTTGGGCCGCAGATCGGCGAAGTGCCGCTCCACCAGCCCGACCACGTCCGCGTGCTCCAGCGCGCCGGCGGCGGCGACGACGCTGTTCGAGGCGGCGTAGTGGCGCTGCATGTAGCCGACCAGACTGTCGCGCCCGAGCCGGCGGATGATCGCCTCGGTGCCCAGGGTCGGGCGGCCCATCGGCTGGGCGGGGAAGGCGCGCTCCTGGAAATGGTCGAAAATGATGTCGTCCGGCGTGTCGTTGGCCTGGCCGATCTCCTGCAGGATGACGCCGCGCTCGCGCTCGAACTCCTCGGCCTCGAAGGTGCTGTGGGTGAGGATGTCGCCGATGATGTCGGCGGCGAGCGCGGTATCCTCCTTCAGCACCTTGACGTAGTAGGCGGTCTGCTCGCGCGCGGTGTAGGCGTTGATGTGCCCGCCGACCGCCTCGATCTCCTCGGCGATGCGCCGGGCGCTGCGCCGCTCGGTGCCCTTGAAGGCCATGTGTTCGAGGAAGTGCGAGACGCCGTTCTCCGCCGCCGTCTCGTTGCGCGTGCCGGTGGCGACATAGGCGCCGAGCGAGACCGTCTCGACCCGCTCCATGCGCTCGGTGATGACGGTCAGGCCCGAGGCGAGCCGGCTGATTTGGACGGCGTTGCTGGTCATGCGGCATTCCTGAGGCTGAAGCTGCGGATCGCCGCCTGGATGGCGGCGAGGTCGTTGGGCAGCACGGTGTACTGCTCCCCACGCTCATATAGGTCGGCCAGCCGCGACGGCAGAGGGGGGCGCGTGCCGGTGGCCTGCTGCATTGCGTCGGGGAACTTGGCCGGGTGCGCGGTGGCCATGGCGATCATCGGCAGGTCCCGCCCCGCCGGCAGCGCGGCGGCGGCGGCGATGCCGACGGCGCTGTGCGGATCCGCGAGGTAGCCGGTACGCGCCGCCAGCAGGCGGATCTCGGCCAGGGTCGCGGCATCGTCGAGGCGGAAGCCGTGGAACAGGGTGCGGATGCGGTGCCAGGCGGCGTCCGGCACCGGCATGGTGCCGGAGGCGCGGAAGCTCTGCATCGCCGCGCGCGTCGCCGCCGCGTCGCGGTCCAGCGCCTCGAACAGCAGGCGCTCGAAATTGGAGCTGATCTGGATGTCCATCGAGGGCGAAAGCGAGGGCTCGACCGGGCGGACGCTCATGTCGTTGCTGGCGAGGAAGCGGGCGAGGATGTCGTTGCGGTTGGCGCCGACGACCAGGCGCGCGATCGGCAGGCCCATGCGGCGCGCGCCGTAGGCGGCCAGCACATTGCCGAAATTGCCGGTCGGCACGGCGAAGCCGACCTCCCGGTCCGGCCCGCCGAGGGCCAGCGCGCCGGCGACGTAATAGGGGATTTGCGCGGCGATGCGGGCCCAGTTGATCGAATTCACCGCCGAGAGGCGCAGCTCGGTGCGGAAGGCGGCGTCGGCGAACATCGCCTTCACCAGGTCCTGGCAATCGTCGAACGTGCCCTCGACGGCGATGTTGGCGACGTTGCGCGCGCGCACCGTGGTCATCTGCCGCCGCTGCACCTCCGAGGTGCGCCCGCGCGGATGGAGAATGACGATATCGACCCGGGCGCGGTCGCGGCAGGCCTCGATCGCCGCCGAGCCGGTATCGCCGGAGGTGGCGCCGACGATCATCACCCGCTCGCCGCGCTCGGCCAGCACATGGTCGAACAGCCGGCCGATCAGCTGCAGCGCCAGGTCCTTGAAGGCCAGGGTCGGGCCGTGGAACAGCTCCTGAACCCAGAGATGGGTGTCCAGCTGCAGCAGCGGCACGACGGCGGGGTGGCCGAACCGGTCATAGGCCTCCCGGCACAGGCGCTGCAGCACGGCGAAGGGCAGCGCCTCGCCGACGAAGGGCTGCATCACCCGCGCCGCCAGCTCCGCGTAGGAAAGCGCGCGCAGAGACCGCCAGTCCGCGGCGGTGAAATGCGGCCAGGATTCGGGCACGAACAGCCCGCCATCCTCGGCGAGCCCGGCGAGCAGCACGGCGGCGAAGTCGCGCGCCGGCGCCTCGCCACGGGTGGAGATGTAGCGCATGAGCAAAGACTAGGCGGTTTTCACGACGGGAGATACCGCGCCCGCAGATGCGCCTCGAAATCCGCCACGTCCAGCCCCTTGCCGGTGGCCGCGCGCAGCAGATCGCTGAAGCCGAGCCGGCTGCCCTGGGCGTGGACATGGGTGCCGAGCCAGGCCCGCAGCGGCGACAGATCCCCCTGCCCCAGCGCCGCGTCCAGCCCCGGCGTCTGCCGCCGCGCCGCCGCCATCAGCTGCGCCGCGGCCATGGCGCCGAGCGTGTAGGACGGGAAGTAGCCGAAGCCGCCATCGTACCAGTGAATGTCCTGCAGGCAGCCCTGCGCGTCGTCGGCCGGAGTGAGGCCGAGCAGGGCGCGCAGGCCGTCATTCCAGGCGCAAGGCAGGTCGGCCACGGCGAGATCGCCGCCGATCAGCGCCTGTTCCAGGCGGAAGCGCAGGATGACATGGGCCGGATAGGTCAGCTCATCGGCATCGACGCGGATGAAGCCGCGCTCCACCCGCCGCCACAGCCGCGCGAGATTGGCCGGCTCGTACCATGCCGCCTCACCGCCGAAGGCCGCGTGCAGCTCCGGCCCGAGCCAGCCGAGGAACGCGTCGGTACGGCAGGCCTGCATCTCGACGATGAGCGACTGGCTCTCATGCACCGCCATCCCCGCCGCCTCGCCCACCGGCTGGCGCGCGTGCGCCGGCGGCAGGCCGCGCTCGTAGAGCGCGTGCCCGGTCTCGTGCAGCACGGCGAGCACGGCCTTGGCGAAATCCGCCTCGTCGTAGCGCGTGGTGATGCGGACATCGGCCGGCGTGCCGCCGCAGAAAGGGTGCGCCGAGCGGTCCAGCCGGGCATGGGCGAAATCGAGCCCGGCGCGCTCGGCGAGGCGGCGGCACAACGCCTCCTGCGCCGGGATCGGGAACGGGCCGGGGATCGGGCGCGGCGGCGGGCGGCGGGCCTGGTGTTCCTCCGCCGCCGGCAGCGCGGTGGCGAGGAAGGCCTCGTAGCGGTCGAAGATCGGCGCCACGTCGGCGGCGCCGATGCCGCGCTGGTAGCCATCCATCAGCGCGTCGTAGGGCGAGAGGCCGAGCGCCTGGGCCAGGGCGTCGGCCTGCTCGCGCGTCAGCCGCACCACCGTTTCGAGCAGCGGGCGGACGGCGGCGAAATCGGCCGCGCGCCGGGCCTCGCGCCAGACCGTCTCGCAGGCGGCGTTGGCGCGCGCCTGCGCCTCGACGAGATCGGCCGGCAGCGCCATGGCGCGGGCCTGGGCGTGGCGCATCAGCGCCAGATTCGCCGCCGCCCACGGATCGGCCGCGGCGGCGGCCCCGGCGGCGGCGAGATCGTCCGCGACCGCCGGCTCCGTCAGCAGGCCGTGGCCGAGGCCGGCGAGGACGGCGAACTGCTCGCCGCGCGCCGCGGCGCCGCCCGCGGGCATCATCGCCGCCGCGTCCCAGCCCAGCATGGCGGCGGCCTCGCCGAGCACGGCGATGCGGTGGAACCGCGCCACCGCCCGCGCATAGGCGGCCGCGCTCTCCGATCCGGCAGGGGTCATCGGTCTTTTCCTTCCTGCGTCAGCGTCTTGCGCGCCCACAGCGCGAACACCACCGCCAGCACCGCGGCCAGGCCGAACCAGGTGGCCGCATAGGTGAGATGGTCGTTCGGCGGCCGCGGCAGGCCGCGCGCGGGAGCCGGCAGCGCCACGCCGCCTTCCCCGGTCTCGGGTGCCAGCACCACCAGCGTGTAGGGCGCGAGGCCCCCGATACTCAGCGCGGCGCCGATCGCGGCCGGATCCAGGGTGTAGAAATGCCGCCCCGGCGCATCGTCGCGCGGGCTGAGCCAGCCCGGGTGCTCGGCCGGGCGCAGGAAGCCGGTGAGGCGGACATCCGCGCCCGGCGGCGGCACCCCGCCCCCCAGCACCCAGCCCTCTGGCGCCCACCCGAGATCGACCAGGAGCGGCGCCGCCGACCCGCGCTCCAGCACCGCCAGCACCTGCGCGCCCATGCGCCCCTCGCGCACCTCGGCGCCGTAGCGGGCGGCGAGGTCGGTGCGCAGCCGGCCGGCGGCGGCGACGCGCTGGAACGGATCGGGCCGGCCCGCCTCCGCCAGCGGCACCGGCGGCCGGACCGCGGCGGCCTCGATCTCGGCCAGCAGCGCCTGCTTCCAGGCCAGGCGATGCAGCTGCCAGACGCCGAGGCCGATCAGCGTGGCGAACATCGCGAGGCTCATCAGCCCGGGCCAGAGGAGCCGGCGCATCACGCGGCCGTCAGAGCCCCATCTCGGAGGCGCGATGGCGGAATTGCAGCGCGACGAGCGCCGCCTTGATCGGGCGCAGCAGCGCGATGGCGGCGGGGAAGGTGACGAGCGGCCAGAGGATGGCGTGCACCCAGAGCGGCGGCGCGAAGGTGAACTCGACCCAGAAGGCCAGGCCGACGACGACGGCGCCGAGCAGCAGCGTCACCGCCACCGCCGGGCCGTCCCCCGCGTCATGGGCGCGGAGATCGAGCCCGCAGACCGGGCAGGCTTCGCGGATCGTCAGCACGCCGTCGAAGATCCGCCCCTCGCCGCAGCGCGGGCAGCGCCCGAGCAGCGCCGCCCGCAGCACGGAGATGGCAGGCTCGGCCATTCAGGCCCGCCTGCCCGTCTCAGCCGGCCGTGACCGGGCCGGCGCCCCACCAGTAGATGCAGGAGAAGAGGAACAGCCACACGACATCGACGAAGTGCCAGTACCAGGCGGCCGCCTCGAAGCCGAAATGCCGCTCCGGCGTGAACTGCCCGGCGCGGGCGCGGAAGAAGCAGACGATGAGGAACAGCGTGCCGACGATGACATGGAAGCCGTGGAAGCCGGTGGCGAGGAAGAACACCGAGGGATAGATGCTGCCGCCGAAATGGAACGGCGAATGGGCGTATTCGTTCGCCTGCAGCGCGGTGAAGCAGATGCCGAGCAGCACGGTGAGGCCGAGGCCGCGGACCAGCCCGGAGCGGTTGCCGACCAGCAGCGAGTGGTGCGCCCAGGTGACCGTGGTGCCGGACAGCAGCAGGATCATGGTGTTGAGGAACGGTACCGCGAAGGGCGCGATGGTGACGATCCCCTCCGGCGGCCAGACCAGCGCCTTGGCGCCGGAGACGTGCTCGGGGAACAAGGCGAAGTTGAAATAGGCCCAGAAGAAGGCGACGAAGAACATCACCTCGCTGGAGATGAACAGCAGCATGCCGTAGCGCAGGCCGAGCCGGACCACCGGGGAATGCAGCCCCGGCGTGCGGCTCTCCTTCAGCACGTCCCGCCACCACATGAACATCGTCGCCAGCACGATCGCCAGGCCGATCGCCAGCATCGTGTAATTCTTGTAGTGCGCGACGAAGATGATGCCGAGCACGGTGAACAAACCGCCGACCGCGCCGACGATCGGCCACGGGCTCGGATCCACCAGATGGTAGGGCTGCTTCAGCCCCGAACTCATCGCCGGCGCCTGGTCATGGGTGTCGCTGATGCTGCTCATGCCGTTTCCGTTCCATTCAACTCCGAGACCCGCCCCGGTTGGGGGCGCATCATGATCAAAACCAAGCCCCGTTCAAGGGGCGCCGACGCCGGCCTCAAAGCTTCAACCCCTGTGCCCGAGCTTCA
>JAKAZO010000070.1:0-6528 GCA_021815825.1 Pseudomonadota bacterium | reverse complement strand
AGCTTCAACCCCTGTGCCCGAGCTTCACCAGGGTCATGGCGTAGAACAGCACCGACAGCCCGATGAGCACGGCGAGCAGTGCCCAGTTGCGCCCGCGCCGCCGGCGGGCGGCGATGGCGGCAGCCGATTCGGCTGTTTCCGGCGTGCGCCCGCTCATCCGCCCCATCCGCCCAGGCGGTCGGCCACGAGGGCGGCGAAGATCAGGAACAGATAGAGGATCGAGAAGCGGAACGCGGCCTTCGCCGGCGCGTCGCCGGTCCGGCTGACGCCGCGCTCATCCTGCCGGTCGCGCAGCACGCGCCAGGCGCTGAACAGGAAGAAGCCGCCGAGCACCGCGGCCGAGGCGCCGTAGATCGCGCCGGCGCGGCCGAGCGCCCAGGGCAGCAGGGACAGCGGCACCAGCACCAGCGTGTAGAGCATCACCTGCCGCCGCGTCTCCCGCGCGCCGGCGACCACCGGCAGCATCGGCACGCCGGCGCGGGCGTAGTCGGCATGGGCGAAGAGCGACAGCGACCAGAAATGCGGCGGGGTCCAGACGAAGATCAGCGCGAACATCAGCAGCGGCAGCAGATCCACCGACCCGGTCACCGCCGCCCAGCCGATCACCGGGGGAAAGGCGCCGGCGGCGCCGCCGATGACGATGTTCTGCGGCGTCCGCCGCTTCAGCCACATCGTGTAGACGAAGACATAGAACGCGATCGAGAGCGCCAGCACGGAGGCGGCGACCGCATTGGTCGCCAGCCCCATCAGCATCACCGAGGCGACGGAGAGCGTGACGCCGAAGCCGAGCGCCGCCTCCGGCGCGATGCGCCCGGCCGGCACCGGCCGGCGCGCGGTGCGGCGCATCAGTGCATCGATATCGCGGTCGTACCACATGTTGATCGCGCCGGCCGCCCCGGCGCCGACCGCGATGGCGAGGATCGCCGCCAGCGCCAGGACCGGGTTCAGCGACCCCGGCGCGAGCAGCAGCCCGACCAGCCCGGTGAAGACGACGAGCGACATCACCCGCGGCTTGAGCAGGGCGAACCAGTCGGCCGCACTCGATTCGCCGAGCGCGGCCGGATCGGCGAAGACCCCTTCCGGAGCGGTGACCGACCGGGAGACACCCATCCCCCGGTCGGCGATCAGCGCAGACGAGTCGCTCATCAGATCCCTACCGGATGACCGGCAGCTCCTCGAAGACATGGAACGGCGGCGGCGAGCTCACCGACCATTCCAGCGTCGTCGCCCCCTCGCCCCAGTAGTTCGGCGCCACCGCCTCCTTCGAGGTGAAGGTGCGATAGACGACGTAGAGGAAGATCAGCGCCGAGAGGCCGGCGATGTAGGCGCCGATGGAGGAGACGAGGTTCCAGCCGGCGAAGGCCTGCGGATAGTCCGGATAGCGGCGCGGCATGCCGGCGAGGCCGAGGAAGTGCATCGGGAAGAAGGTCAGGTTGACGCCGATGAACGTCACCCAGAAATGCACCTTGCCCCAGAACTCCGGATACTGGTGGCCGGACATCTTGCCGATCCAGTAGTAGAAGCCGGCGAAGATGCCGAACACCGCGCCCAGCGACAGCACGTAGTGGAAGTGCGCGATGACGTAGTAGGTGTTGTGGATGATCTGGTCGATGCTGGCATTGGCCAGCACGACGCCGGTGACGCCGCCGACGGTGAACAGGAAGATGAACCCGATCGCCCACAGCATCGGCGTCGTCATCTCGATCGCCCCGCCCCACATGGTCGCGATCCAGGAGAAGATCTTCACCCCGGTCGGCACCGCGATCACCATCGTCGCGGCCATGAAGTAGGCGCGGGTATCGACCGTCATGCCCGAGACGAACATGTGGTGCGCCCAGACGATGAACCCGACGACGCCGATCGCCACCATCGCGTAGGCCATGCCGAGATAGCCGAACACCGGCTTGCGGCTGAAGGTGGAGACGATGTGGCTGATGATGCCGAAGGCCGGCAGGATCATGATGTAGACTTCGGGGTGGCCGAAGAACCAGAACAGGTGCTGGAACAGCACCGGGTCTCCGCCGCCCTCGGGATTGAAGAAGGCGGTGCCGAAGTCACGGTCCGTGATCAGCATGGTGATGGCGCCGGCCAGCACCGGGATCGAGAGCAGGAGCAGGAACGCCGTCACCAGCATGCTCCAGACGAACAGCGGCATCTTGTGCAGCGTCATGCCCGGCGCGCGCATGTTGAAGATGGTGGTGATGAAATTGATGGCGCCGAGCAGCGAGGAGATGCCCGCCAGGTGCAGCGCGAAGAGGGTGAAATCCATGCCGATGCCGGGCTCGTAGGTCGCATTCGACAGCGGCGGATAGAGCGTCCAGCCGACCCCGGATTCGCCCATGATGAGCCCGGTCGTGATCAGCCCGAGCGCCGGGACGAGCAGCCAGAAGCTGATATTGTTCAGCCGTGGAAAGGCCATGTCCGGCGCGCCGATCATCAGCGGCACGAACCAGTTGCCGAAGCCGCCGATCAGCGCCGGCATGACCATGAAGAAGATCATCAGCAGGCCGTGCGCGGTGACGATGACGTTCCAGTGCTGCCCGTCGGGGACGACGTGCTGACCGGGGAACATCAGCTGCAGGCGCATCACCATCGACAGCGCCGCGCCGAGCAGCCCGCCGACGGCGGCGAAGATCAGGTAGAGCGTGCCGATATCCTTGTGGTTGGTGCTGAACAGCCAGCGCGAAACGAACCCCGGCGCGTGGTGGTGATGGTCGTGGGCATCGTGCGTGTGGCCGCCAGGGCCATGATCGTGGCCGTGGACGTGGTCGTGGGTCGAGGCGCTCGCCATAGATTTGGCTCCTTCAGGCTGCGCGCGTAAGGGACGACGCGGCGATCATATCAGACGATCAAACTCAGAGCGGAATACTTAAAGCGGCGTCTCAGGGCTGCAACTGCGCGAGCCGCGCGCGCGCGCCGGCCGGCTGGAGCTGCGAGTTCTGCTGCGCCTTGGCCTTCTTCGCCCACTCCGCGAACTCCGCCTCCGGCACCGCCTTGATGGCGATCGGCATGATGCTGTGGCCGGTGCCGCAGATCTGGTTGCACTCGCCATAATAGGTGCCGGGCTTGTCGATCCGCACCCAGGTCTCGATCGTCCGCCCGGGAATGGCGTAGCGCTGCACGCCGAGGCTCGGGATGAAGAAGCTGTGGATCACGTCGCTGCTCGTGGCCAGGATGCGGATATCCTTGCCCACCGGCAGCACCGCCGGCGCGTCCACATCCAGCAGCCGGAGCTGGCCGGGCTTGAGGTCGTCGTCGGAGACGACATGGCTGTCGAAATCGAGCCCGCCCTGATCGGGGTAGCTATACTGCCAGTACCACTGGTGCGCGGTGACCTTCAGCGTCAGCGCCGGGTCGTGCGTGCGGTCCTCGAAATAGACCAGGCGGAACGAGGGGATGGCGATGATCACCAGGATCAGCACCGGGAGCACCGTCCACAGCACCTCGATCAGCGTGTTGTGGCTGTTGCGCGAGGGCACCGGGTTGCGCTTGGCGCTGTAGCGGTAGAGCACCCAGCCGAGCAGCCCGGCCACGAAGATGGTGATCAGGGTGATGATCACCAGCACGAAATCATGCAGCGCGATGATCTCGCGCTTCACCGGGCTGAAGCCCGGCTGCATGCCGATCTCCCATGGGGTCGGCGACTGCGCGAACGCGGCGTGCGCGCCGGCCAGGAGCATCACGACGGGTGCGAGCACCATCATGACGGGGAAGAGAAGTGCGGCAGGGCGCCGCGCCAGAAGATTCATCGGCCGTCCATCCCGGGTTCGAGGCGCCGGGCCATCTCCCCCCCGGCAGCAGAGTGTCTGGGCTAGCCGACAAGCCGGCCCAGATCAAGAGACCACGCCATCAGTCCGCCGCGCCCGGCATCAGTTCGGCAGGCGGATCAAAGTGAAGAGCCCGAACGGCGCCATCGCGCGCTGCTCCGCCTGGGCGCGTTCCTCCGGGCCGAGCAGGGCCTCGATGAGGAAGTCCGGGTGCCAGCCGAGCGCGCGCGAGGCCGGCGCCAGGGCCCGCTCCACCCACCAGCGCGGCCCGCGCTCGGCGGCGAAGTGGTTGATGAAGAGCAAGGTCCCGCCCGGGCGCACGACGCGGCGCATCTCCGCCAGGAGCCGGCGCGGATGCGGCACCACGGAGGCGACGAACATCGCCACCGCGATATCGAACGAGGCGTCCGCGAAGTTGGTCGCCTCGGCGTCCATCTCCAGCAGCGCCTCCACCTGCCCCAGCCGCAGCGCCGCCGTGCGCGCCCGCGCCTGGGCCAGCATCTCGCCGGAGAGATCGATGCCGGTGACCCGCTTGCCCGGGGCGTAACGCGGCAGCGACAGCCCGGTGCCCACCCCCACTTCGAGCACGCGCTCGCCGGGCAGGCGGTTGATCTCGGCCACGGTCTTGCGCCGCGCCCGCGCAGTGATGCTGCCGAAGGAGGCATCGTAGATGCGCGCCCAGCGGCGATAGGCGGCGCGGACATCGTCGGCGTCGAGCGCGGCGCGTGGGGCGATCGGGCGCGTGGACAGAGCGTCGCTCATCCGACTTGGTCCTCCTGGCGATGGGCTCGCCGGCACAATGTCATCCCCGTTGCTCCCCCGCCGTGGGCGGAGGCTTTCCGGAGGCGAACGCGAGCAGGCCGGCGGCGGCGATTACCACGGCGCCGGTGGCAGTGTAACCATCCAGTCTTTCGCCGAACAGGGCCAGACCACTGAGGCTGGCCCAGATCATCTGCGAATAGCTGAGCGGCGCCAGCAGGCTGGCCGGCGCCCGCTCGAACGCCAGCACCAGCAGGAAATGGCTGACCCCGCCCAGCACCCCGACCAGCCCCAGCAGCAGCCACTCGGACCGGACCGGCGGCGTCCAGACCAGCGGCACCAGCACCGAGGTGACGATCGCCGGCCACAGCCCGGTCTGCAGGATGGTCGTCGGCGAGGTGTCGACCCCCGCCAGCCGGCGGGTGAGCAACTGATAGACGGCATAGACCGCGGCCGAGCCGAGGGCGAGGAACGCCGCCGGCGGCAGGCCGGAGACGCCCGGGCGCAGCACGATCACCACCCCGCCGAGCCCGACCGCCACCGCCGCCCAGCGCCGGCGGCCGACCGCCTCCCTCAGCCACGCCGCCGCCAGCCCCACCGTCAGCAGCGGCGCGGTGAAATTGATCGCCGTCACCGTGGCCAGCGGCGCATGCGCGACCGCGGCCGCGGTGAACAGGTTCGACCCGGCGAGCGCGAAGCTGCGCAGCACCTGCAGGCGCGGCGCGCGCGGCCACAGCCGCAGCCGCTGGCCGGCGAGCGGCAGGGCCGCGCCCATCACCAAGGTATGGACGGTGAAGCGCGCCCACGTCACCTGCAGCACCGGCAGATGCGCCACAAGCAGCTTGGTGCACACATCCATCGCCGCGAACAGCAGCACCGCGACCAGATAGAGCGCGATGCCCGCCCGCACGCCACCCCGCGCGCCTCTCCGCGCGAGCGCATCCCAGGTCACGACCAGGCCCGCCGGCCGGACGAACCGGCGGCGGACCGCGCCGCGGACCTCAGTCGGCCTTGGCCAGATTCACCGCAGCGGCGCGGCCGTTCTGCTGCTGCTCGATATCGAAGCCAACCTTCTGGCCCTCGTTGAGGCTGCGCATGCCGGCGCGCTGAACGGCGCTGATATGCACGAACACGTCCTTGCCCCCGGTATCCGGCGCAATGAACCCATAGCCTTTGGTCGGATTGAACCACTTCACGGTGCCCTGCGGCATCGCCCCGTCGCCTTTCTGTTGCGGGCGGACCGGTCTCGCGGCCGTTTGCGCCCTTCTGAACGCCAGGCGCGCCGATCACCTCCGCACGCGCCCCTCCCCTTGGCGCCGCATGGACGGGTTTCCATGCCCCGACCCCGCCGCCAAACGGAACGATACGCTGCGATGACAGCCTGTGCAACGACGGCGTGTGCCGCTCCAACGGAGACCGGCACCAGGGGCGTTGGCACCAGGAACGGCGGCGACGGGGCGGGCGGGCCACCGCTCAGGCGGCTTCCTCGCGCCGGTCCCGGACCTTCACATAGGCCACCTGCGCGTGCTCGGCACAGTACGGCTTGCCGGGCACCGAAGCGGCGTCACAGAAGCGGAAATCCTTGGTGCCGGGATCGCCGATCGGCCAGCAGCAGGCCGTCAGGCGCGCCGAGCGCGGCGCCGGGTGGCTGACCTCGACCGGACGCATCCGCACCGCCGGCCGCGCGCCGCCCTGCGCCGCCGCCGATGGCGCCGCGACGGCCGCGGCCGCAGCGGCTTGCGACACCCCGGATGGCGCTCCCCCGGATGGAGATGCACTCGCGTGCGCGGCCGCGGGGCGCGGCGGCTCGGTCGGGCGCTGGCCGATGGCCGGCGAACCCGCCGGCCTCATCGCCTGATCGCGGGCCCGGTCCGACACCAGCTCTGGCACCCGGTCTGGCGCCCGGTCTGGCGCCGGCTCCGGCGCGCCGCCCAGCACCGAGGCCGGCGGCAGCGCGATCGCGGCACCGCGGCGCCGGGGCGCCGCGGCGGCCCGCTCGGCC
>JAKAZO010000069.1 GCA_021815825.1 Pseudomonadota bacterium | reverse complement strand
CCAGGGCTGCTCGGCCGCCACCAGATCGACAACGCCGCCATCGCCATCGCGACTTTGCGGGCGGCGCGGCTGGGCATTCCCGACGCGGCGATGGCCGAGGGCGTCGCACGCGCCACCTGGCCGGCGCGGCTGCAGCGCCTGGGCGGACGGCTGGCCCGCCGCCTGCCGGCGACGATGGAGCTGTGGCTGGATGGCGGCCACAACCCGGGCGCCGGCGCGGCGCTCGCCGCCCAGCTCGATGACTGGGCCGAGCGGCCGACGCTGCTCGTCGTCGGCATGAAGCAGGGCAAGGACGCGGCCGAGTTTCTGCACCCGCTGCTGGCGCGCGCGGCCGGCGTATGGGCGGTGGCCGAGCCGGAGCAGCACCTCGCCATGCCGGTCGAGGCGGTGATCGCGGCCGCGGGCGGGCGCGCGCTGCCCGGGCCCACCGTCGCCGACGCGCTCGATGCCATCGCCGCGCGCGGCGGGACGGCGCGGGTGCTGATCTGCGGCTCGCTCTTTCTCGCCGGCGAAGTGCTGAAACAGGACGGCGATGGACTCTGAGCCGTACCCGGCCGATGCCGCGCGCTGGGCGATCCTCAACGGCTTCGGCCGCACCCTCGGCGACAGTCTGATCGGCCTCACCGCGCTGGCCGCGGCGCGCGACCACCTGCCGCCCCACCCGGTGCTGTTCCGCCTCCCCGGCCTCGGCCCGGTACAGGAGGCGCTGTACCAGGCTGCCGGCGTCGAGGTCCGCCTCCTGCCCTGGGAGGAGGCTCTGCCGGGCCGGACCTACGCGCCCGCATCCGGCTTCGCCCGGGTGATCGACCTGCGCGACTTCGCTTATGAGTCCGCCTTCGCGCGCACCAGCATGGTCGATTTCTTCCTCGCCCGCCTCGGTCTCGACCCGGCCGGCGTGCCGCCAGCCGCCAAGCGCAACACCTGGCTCGCCGCGCGCCTCCAACCCGCGCCACCAGGCGGGCTGGCGCCGGGCTACACGCTGCTCTGCCCGAACGCCGCCGGCGCGCTGCGGCAGATGCCGGCGGAAATCCACGCGGCGATGCTGGAACGGCTCGCCGACGAAGGGCCGCTCGCCACCCAGGGTGAGGTGCCGGCCACGCTGGCGCACCGCGTCCACGCGCTGGGCATGTCCGCGACACTCGCCGAACTCTGCGGCCAGGTGGCGGCGGCGCGGCGCGTCGTCTCCACCGACACCGCCATGGTCCATCTCGCCGACGCCTTCTCGATCCCCTGCCTGGCCTTCTTCCCGACCCACGATCCGGCCTGGCGGGTGCGCGACTACCCCCATTGCACCCCGGTCGCGCTCGAAGCGGACCTGCCGCGTGGGCTGGAGTTCCCGCGCGGGCCGGCGGATCTCGCCGCGGCGCGGGCGGCGTGGTTCGCCACGCCCCTGCCCGCGCCGCTGCGCCCGCCCGGCGGATGAACACGCGGCCGGACGACCCGCAATGGACCGGCGGCAAGCGGAGGAAGCATCCATGACCGTGCCACACGCGACGGCGCCCGCGCCGCCCGACCCGAGCCGCGGGGCGCCGGCGGGCGCGAGCCGGGCCCGCTTCACCGTGCTCGCGTTGCTGGTCGGCGCCGTGACCATCAATTATCTCGACCGCGCCGTCCTCGGCATTGCCGCGCCCTCGGTGCGCCAGGGGCTCGGGCTCGACGCGGCGCAGATGGGGATCGTCTTCTCCGCCTTTTCCTGGTCCTATTTCGCCATGCAGATCCCCTCGGGGATCCTGCTCGACCGGTTCGGGGCGCGGCCGATCTACACCATCGCGCTGGCCGGCTGGTCGCTGTTCACCCTGCTGCAGGGGCTGGCAGGCGGGCTCGCGACCATGGTCGGGATGCGGCTCGGGCTCGGCGTGTTCGAGGCGCCGTGCTTCCCCGCCAATGGCGCGATCGTCGGCCGCTGGTTCCCCCGGCGCGAGACCGGCATGGCGGTGGGTGTCTTCACCGCCGCCGAATATGTCGGGCTCGGCTTTCTCAGCCCGCTGCTGTTCTGGATCCTGCGGGAATTCGGCTGGCCGGCGCTGTTCTTCGCCACCGGGGCCGCGGGGCTCGTCTTTGCCGCGCTCTGGTGGGTCGCCTACCGCGACCCGCACGCGAGCCGGCGGGTGAACCAGGCCGAGCTCGACTACATCGAAGCGGGCGGCGGCAGCATCCGCGCCGGCGCCGCCGGCACGCGCTTCGCGCTGCGCCATGTGCGCCAGCTCTTCCGCTACCGGCAGATGTGGGGGCTCTGCATCGGCCAGTTCGCGGTGAATTCGACGCTGGTGTTCTTCCTCACCTGGTTCCCGAGCTATCTGGCCACCGCGCGGCACATGGAATTCATCAAGGTCGGGTTCATGGCCACCCTGCCCTATGTCGCCGGGTTCTTCGGCATTCTGTTCGCCGGCTGGCTCGGCGATTTCCTGCTCGCGCGCGGGGTCTCGCTCAACCTGGCGCGCAAGACGCCTGTCGTGGCCGGGCTCGCCCTCGCCGCCAGCATCGTCGCCGCCAACTATGTCGAGAGCAACGCGCTGGTCATCGCCATCCTCTCGCTCGCCTTCTTCGCCCAGGCGATGTCCTCGGCCGCCTGGGCGGTGTTGCCGGAGGTGGCGCCGGTCGGCCTGCTCGGCCTCGTCGCCGGCCTGTTCAACGCCTCCGCCAATCTGGCCGGCATCGTCACGCCGCTGGTGATCGGCTTCGTCGTCCAGGTCACCGGCTCCTTCGTCGGCGCCATCGCCTTCGTCGGCATCGTCGCCGCGATTGGCGCGCTGACTTGGATCTTCGTCATCGGCGATCTCCACCGCATGGAGGTCGAGGGCTTGGCCTTCAGCCCGACGCCAACGCCTTGACGCCGATGACGGCGCGGCGCCTCGGTCGGATCACTGTCATGATGAATCCTTTTCGGAAGCGGCGGCCCGGCCGCGCGCCCAGTCGGTCATCTGGCGCACGGCGTCGTCCCCGGCCGTGCCGAGGATGTAGCCCTCGGCACCGAGCGTGTAGAGGCCACCGCCCTTCACCGCGGCATTGCCCTGGACGATGAGCAGGGTGGCGGGCCCGAGACCTGCATGGTGCTCGCGGTCTCGCACGCGGCGAGCGGCAGCAGCAGGCAGGCGAGCACCGCGGTGCTGCGGCGGATGGAGCAACGACGGCGCGCGTGGATCGAGGTTGGTATTGCGGCTTTATTGCCTCAACGGATTTGTTCCGATGAATGCAAAAAACCGACCGTTACGACGTTGATCTGGATCAAGCCACACGCGGCCATCAGGGCACGGCGGCGCCGGCGGCGTGCTCGCCCCTCGCCCACGCGGCGAGGTCGTGGACGGTTCTCTCCACGGTGGTGCGCAGAACGAAGCTGTTCACGTTCACGGTCATGAGACCGCCGGCCGGAACCTCGCCATCATTGCGGACGGCGGCCAGCGTCGCACCGCTCGCGCCGTCGATGATGCGGGCGCCGACCTTGCCGCGCGTCGCCGCGCCGGCGGGGGGAGTCCAGTAAACGGAGGGCGGACCCTCGACAAAGTCGCTGACCGTACAGACGAGGCGGTAGCGCCCCGCGGGATCGAGGCGGAAGGCTGGCGTGGCTTCGAGCACGCTGCGGAAATCATTGGTGGCCTCGGCACCGAGATCGTAGCCGGCGGCGTGGGTGAGGTCGGTGCAGGGCTCCAGCCTGAGCGCGATCACTCCGCCCGGCGGCGGGCCCCCGGCGGTCAGCGCGCTGTCCGGCACGCAGCCGGCGAGGGCCAGCGGCAAGACCACGACGAGTCCCGTGAACGCCCGATTCCACATGGATTTCTCCTCGCCGAACGCGAACGACGCGCCATTTACCAGCCTTGAGCTGGCGCCGCCTTGATGCGGGTCAAGGTCCGGGGGCACCATGCCGGGCGCCCGATGCGCGCGGGGCGAAACGGGACCAGCCAGATGGGGCGCGGAATGGTGGTGGCGGGTGCGGAATAAAATTCTTTTTGTGCCATTCGCCCGCCCCGACCTCGATCCAACTTATGGAAGAATGGCTTTCGAGGACGCAAGGGGAGCGCGGACATGACCGTGGCACGGTGGCGAAAGGCGGCCCGGATGGTGGCCCTGATGCTGCCGCTCGCCGGTGGCGCGTGCGCCTACCCCGACTACTACGGCTACGGCGGCTATGGCGGCTATGGGAGCTATGGCGGCTACGGCACCTACGGCGGCTACTACGGGTACCCGTCATACGCCTATCCCGCCTATGACTATGCCTGGGGCTTGCCGTTCCTGCTCGGCTGGGGTTGGGGCCTCGGCTGCTGCTTCGGCGGGTATGGCGGCTACGGCGGCTATTATGGCCACGGCTACGGCTTCGATGGCGGCCATGGCGGCTGGGGTGGCTATCGCGGCAACTGGGGCGGCACCGGCTGGGGCGGTGGCGGTGGCGGCTGGGGCGGCGGTGGTGGCGGCTGGGGTGGCGGCGGCGGCGGTTGGGGCGGCGGCGGGTTCCACGGTGGCGGCGGCGGCTTCGGCGGCTTTCATGGCGGCGGCTTCGGGCATGGATGAGCCCGAGTTCAGCCGGAGCCTCCCTCGTCCCGCGTCCTCTGGCGCCGGACGATCGGAGGCCCCTCTGGACTGATAGGGCCCGGAAACCCGACGATCGGCCGCGCGACAATCAGGCGGCCACCAGGCTGGAGCGGGACGACCTCGCTTTCGCTCAGCCACCCCACTCCAGCTCTTGTCTGATCGCGTGATTCAGACCTGCGGCGATCCCACCTGCGGTCATCCCGCTCTATCGGCCAATCGAGCGGTAGTCGAAGCCGGCGGCGCGCATCGCCTCCGGATCGTAGATGTTGCGCAGGTCGACGACGACATTGCCGCGCATCGCCGTGCGCAACCGCTCCGGCGCCAGGGCGCGGAACTCGTTCCACTCGGTGACGACGACGAGCGCGTCGGCGCCGGTGGCCGCGTCGATCGCGTCCTTGCAATAAGTGACGCCCTCGCCCAGCAGCTCGCGCGCCTGCTCCATGCCCGCCGGATCATAGGCGCGGACCTGCGCACCCTCGCCGGTCAGTCGCGAGACGATGGGCAGCGAGGGCGAATCGCGCATGTCGTCGGTCTCGGGCTTGAAGGTCAGGCCGAGCAGGGCGACGGTCCGCCCGCGCACCGAGCCACCGCAGGCGGCGGCGACGCGGGTCGCCATGCCCGCCTTGCGCGCGGTGTTCACGGCGACGACGGCCTCCACCAGGCGGGAGGGCGCGCCGGCGTCCTGGGCGATACGCACCAGGGCGAGCGTGTCCTTGGGGAAGCAGGAGCCGCCGAAGCCGGGGCCGGGATGGAGGAATTTCCGCCCGATGCGGCCATCGAGCCCGATGCCGCGGGCGAGATCATGCACGTCCGCCCCGGCCTTCTCGCACAGGTCCGCCATCTCGTTGATGAAGGTCACCTTCATCGCCAGGAACGAGTTGGCGGCGTATTTGATCAGTTCCGCCGTCTCCAGGCTGGTGAACACGATCGGCGTTTCGATCAGGTAGAGCGGCCGGTAGAGCCGGCGCAACACGTCCTGCGCGCGCTCGGACTCGGCGCCGATGACGACGCGGTCGGGGCGCATGAAATCGCCGATGGCGCTGCCCTCGCGCAGGAATTCCGGGTTCGACGCGACCTCGATGTCGAGGTCGGGCCTGGTCTGGCGGAGAATATCCGCCAGCCGCCGCCCGGTGCCGACCGGCACCGTGGACTTGGTCACCACCACGGCCGGCGCCGTCAGCGCCCGCGCCACCTGTTCCGCGGCGGCATAGACATAGGTGAGATCGGCATGACCATCGCCACGCCGCGTCGGCGTGCCGACGGCGATGAACACGGCCTCGGCCCCCTCCAGCGCCGGCGCCAGCTCGCCGAAGAAACGCAGCCGCCCCGCGGCGACGTTGGTGGCGACGAGCTGTTCCAGCCCGGGCTCGTAGATCGGGACGCGGCCGGACTGCAGCACCGCGAGCTTGCCCGGATCGGCTTCGACGACGCTGACATCGACGCCGAATTCCGCAAAGCACGCGCCCGAAACGAGCCCGACATAGCCGCCGCCAATCATCGCAATACGCAAGACCGATACCCTCCGTGATCCCCGCGGCCTCATCGATGCCGCCCACTCGCCGCCGCATGCCGCGCGCGACAGGAAGGGTCTAGCGCATCAGCATTACAATTGGCTTAGAGCGCCGGCTCCCGCAGCGGGACCCTATTCGTCGAACAGGATGCGACTGGCCGCGCCCTCGAGGTCGTCATACTGGCCGGCGCGCAGGGCCCAGAGGAACAGCCCGAGCCCGCCGGCACCGAGCCCGAGGCTGATGGCGATGAGATAGACCAGCACGGTCATGATGCGAGCCGCACATTCACCCGGAAACTGTTGGCCATCACGGCCAGCGACGAGGCCGACATCGAGGCCGCCGCCAGCCAGGGCGTAATGTAGCCGGCCATCGCCAGCGGCACCATGGTGCCGTTATAGACCAGCGCCAGAGCCAGATTCTGCCGCATCACCCGCCGCGCCCGCCGCGCCAGGGCGATGAGGTCGGCCACCGGACGCAGCGAGCGCCCCTGGAAGACCACATCGGCCACCGTCTGGGCGATGTCGGTCGCGCTCGAGGGCGAGGCCGAGACATGCGCCGCGGCGAGCGAGGGCCCGTCATTCAAGCCGTCACCGACCATGAGCACGCGCCGCCCGGCGCGCTGCAGCGCCTCGATGCGCGCGATCTTCTGCACCGGGCTGCGTCCGGCCTCGGCCTGGGCGAGCCCGAGTGCGGCGGCGACGGCGGCGACCGGGCCGGCACGGTCGCCGGAGACGAGGCCCAGGGCGAGGCCATCCGCCGCCAGCCGGCGCAGCGTCGCCGCGGCGTCGGGGCGCAGCCGCTCGGCGAAGGCGAAGCGTTGCGGCGCGTGCCCGGGCCGGGCGAGCCAGAGCTCCGGCACCTCGCCATCGGCACCCGGCGCGCCGCAGAAATCGCGGCTGCCGAGCCGCACCTCGCCCTCCGGCCCGGCCCAGGCGATGCCCTGGCCCGGATGCTCGATGGCCCCGGCGGCGGGCACCGCGCCCGGCGCAGCGGCGGCGAGCGCGCGGGCGAGCGGGTGGCGGCTGCCGGCGGCCAGCGCGGCGGCCAGCGCCAGCGCGCCAGCATCCGGGCCGGCATCCGGGCCGGCATCCGTCTCGCCATCCGTCTTGTGGGCGAGCACGAAGCTGGGCTCGGTCAGCGTCCCGGTCTTGTCGAACACCACGGTATCGATCTCGGCCAGCCGCTCCAGCGCGGTGGCTGATTTCAGCAGCACCCCGGCGCGGAACAGCCGGCCGGTGGCGATGACCTGCACCGCCGGCACCGCCAGCGCCAGCGCGCAGGGGCAGGTGATGATCAGCACCGAGGCGGCGATCATCAGGGCGCGGCCGGGCGGCGCGCCGAGCACGAGCCACCAGAGCAGCAGCGTCGCCAGCGCCAGCCCGTGCACCACCGGGGCGTAGCGACGCGCCACCCGGTCGGCGAGGAGCACGACACGGCCGCGCGCCGTCTCGGCGGCCTCGATCAGGCGCACGCATTCGGCCAGCAGCGTCGCCGGGCCCGTCGCCGTCACCCGGATGGTGAGCGGCGCATCGAGGTTCACCGTGCCGGCGAACACGGTCGTCCCCGGCGCGGCGGCGACCGGCAGGCTCTCGCCGCTGACCAGGCTGGCGTCGAGCGCGGAGACGCCCTGTTCGACGACGCCGTCCGCGCCGATGCGCTCGCCGGCGGCGACGAGGATCCGGCTCGCGGGGGCGACGCTCTCCTGCGGCACCCGGCGCAGCGTGCCGTCCGGCTGGATCACCGCCACCTCGGCGGCACGCAGCGCCAGCAGATGCTCCGCCGTCGCCCGCGCCTGGCCGCGCGCGCGATGGTCGAGCACGCGCCCGAGCAGCAGGAAGAACAGCAGCATCACCGCACTCTCGAAATAGGTGTGCGGCCCGGCGCGCAGCGTCTCGGCCAGGCTGAGCCCGGTGACGACGAGCACCCCGATACTGATCGGCACGTCCATGTTCGTCCGCCCGGCGCGCAGCGCGGCGAGCGCGGGGCGGAAGAACGGCATGCCGGCATAGGCGATCGCCGGCAGCGCGATCAATGCCGAGACCCAGTCGATCAGCCCGCGCGTCGCCGGCCCCATTCCCTGCGCGATCCCGGCCCACGCGCCGAAAGCGAGCAGCATGACATTGCCGGTGGCGAAGCCGGCCACCGCCAGGGCGCGCAGCAGCGCCCGGCCGGTGCGGTCGGCGGCGGCAGAGAGGCAGGAAGGGTCGAACGGCACCAGCCGGTATCCGAGCGCCTCGATGCGAGCGACCAGCCGCTCGCCCAGCGCCGCCCCGCCGCGCCAGACCAGGCGCAGCCGGCGTGTCGTCATGTTCACCCGGCCGGAGACGACCCCCGCCTCGCGCGCCAGCACGCTCTCGATCAGCCAGACGCAGGCGCCGCATTGCAGCCCGTCCACCGCCATTTCCAGACGCGCGAGCCCGTCTGCGCCGGTCTCGGTGTAGCGGGCGAGGTCGAACCGCTCGGCCGCCTCGGGGCGCGGCGGGCGGCGTTCGGGATCCAGCGCACGCTCGGCGTAGTAGCGCCCGAGGCCGAGCGCCTCGATGGTCGTGCAGGCAGCCGCGCAGCCGGAACAGCAGAAGCGTGCCGACGGCTCTGCGGCTCCGGCCAACGGCTGGCCGCAATGGGCGCAGCGCACGCCCGGCAGCGCCGCGCCGCCGGCTCCATCTGTGACCAACGCCGCAGCGGTGACCGACGCGGCCGTGGCGCTCACTTGACGAGGATGCGGCGCGTCACCCGGACCTCCTGCCCGCCCTCCACCGCGCGCAGCATCAGGTCCCATTGCCCGGGCAGCGGCAGCGCCGCGTCGGCGACATAGGTGCCGTCCGCGGCTGGATGGAAATGCAGCGCCATGTCGTGCGCCGGACCGAGCGGACGCAGCGCCGCCGCCTCGATGTCGGCACCGGCGAGCGGCCGGCCATCGCGGTCGCGCAGATGCAGCACCGCGCGGCCCTCATGGCTCGCCGCGCTCAGCGACCAGCCGAGCGCGTTCTGCTTTTCGACCGCATCCAGCACGCGGTTGTAGATGTTGCTCTCGTCGAACCCGCCATTGGCTGCGGCGCCGGGGAACGTGCTGAGCGCACCCCAGACCATGCCGGCGTTCACCACCATCACGAACCCCATCGCCGCCGCGAGGCCGAGCGGATAGAACCGCCACGCCGACCTCGTTTCGCTCTGTTCGCCGATTTCGCGCATCCTGCCGCCTCCTCAACTGCCGCCGGGGCCCATGAACAGCGAATGATAGACCGCCTTCTCGCCCGTCGCCTCGTTCCGCAGCACGAAATCCAGCGGCTGGCGCCCGGCCTCGAGATGATCGGGCCGGCCCTGCACCAGCACGCGCACGGTCTGCACCGTATCCGGCCCGAGCGTGACGCTCAGCGTCCCGGCGGGTTTGCCGCTCGCCTCCGGCAGCACCAACTGCGCCCCGGTGAAGCCCTCCACGGCGAGACGGAACTCGGCGCCCTGCCGGCTCTTGTTGATGAGCAGGACGGAATAGCCGTTGCGGAGATCTCCGTTCTCGAGCCGCACGAACAGCGGTGCGCGGTCGTGCGCGACAGAGAGGCCGATATGCGAGCGCAGCGCCAGCCCGGCGCCGAGAACGGCCGTGCCGACCAGCATGACGCCGAGATAGATCAGCGAGCGCGCCCGCAGCAGCCGCAGCGGCGGCGTGATGCCCTCCTTCTTGACCACCTGGCGCGCCAGCGTGTCCCACGTGATCAGCCACGGCTTGCTGCCCGTCTTGGCCATGACGTGGTTGCAAGCGTCGATGCACAGGCCGCAATTGATGCATTCGAGCTGCGCACCGTCGCGGATGTCGATCCCCGTCGGGCAGACATGGACGCAGGCGCTGCAATCGACGCAATCGCCGAACTTCGTCTCCGCGACGCCCAGCCGCCGGCCATGGCCGCGCGGCTCACCGCGCCAGGCCTCGTAGGTGACGATGAAGGTCTGCTCGTCCAGCATCGCGGACTGGAAGCGTGGCCAAGGGCACATATAGGTGCAGACCTGCTCACGCGCCCAACCGGCAAGGAGATAGGTCGTCGCGGTCAGCATGCCGATGAAGACATAGACCTCGACCGAGGCGGTGCCGGTCCAGAACTCGCGCACCGCCGTCGGCGCATCGACGAAATACATCACCCACGCGCCGCCGGTCCAGAAGGCGATGCCGAGCCACACCGCGTGCTTGGCGATCTTGCGCCAGACCTTGCCGAATGTCGTCGGCCCGCGATCGCGTTTGATGCGCTCGTTGCGATCGCCCTCGATCTTGCGCTCAACCAGCATGAAGAGGTCGGTCCACACCGTTTGTGGGCAGGCATAGCCGCACCACAGCCGCCCGAACAGCGAGGTGACGAGGAATAAAGCGACCGCACCCAGCGCCAGCAGGCCGGTGAGAAACCAGATATCCTGCGGCCAGAGCTCGAGATTGAAGAAGAAGAAGCGCTCGTTCCAGAGATCGAGCAGCACCGCCTGGTTCGGCGCACCGGGCCCGCGGCTCCAGCGCAGCCATGGCAGCAAATAATAGACGGCGAGGCAGAAAACCAGAATACCCCACTTGATCCGCCGCGCCAGCCCGTCCACCGCTTTCGGATAGACGCGAACGCGATCAGCGTAGAGCTTGTTCGGCGGCTCGAGCTCTGCCTCCGGCACGTGATGGATCACGTTCACGGCACCCTGGTCTCCCATCATCCTGGCCAGCCGCTACTCGCCGCCGCCGAGGGAATGCACGTAGAGCGCCACGGCCTTGATCGTCGCCGGCGTCAGGCGCTGGTTCCAGTTCGGCATCACGCCGTGCCGCGGCTTCGTCACCTGCGCCACGACGGTCTCGCGCGCATCACCGTAGAGATGCACGCGCGAGGCCAGTGGCGGGGCGCCGACATCGCGGTTGCCCTGGCCTTTGTCGCCATGACAGGCGGCGCAGTTCTCGGCGAAGATCTTCTGCCCAGCGGCCACCTCCACACCCGGCTTGCCCTTGCCGTAGAGCGTCATGACATAGTCTGCGACCTGCTGGATCTGATCCGGCTTGAGCACGCCGTCGGCGCCGAAGCTCGGCATCTGGCTGGTCCGCGCCTCGGGGTCGCCCGAACGGATGCCGTGGGTGATGGTCTGCTGGATCGCGTCCAGCGTGCCGCCCCAGCGCCAGACATCGGTGTCCAGCGCCGGATAGCCGATCCGCCCCTCGCCGTTGGGTCCGTGGCAGGGCTGGCAGTTCTCCGCGAACGTGATCCGCCCGGCGGTCAGCGCCACCTCCATCAGATCGTGGTTCTTCTGGATCTCGGCGAAGGGCAGCGCGCCGATCTGCTGCATCTGCTTGCCATGCATCGCCCGCATCTCGGCCACGCCGGCCATCGCGTCGGCGCGCGAAGAATAGCCCAGCAGGCCGTGGAAATAGGTGGTGCCGAGCGGGATCGACGGGTAGAGCACGAACATGCCGAGCCCCCAGACGACCGTCGCGAGATAGACATAGACCCACCATTTCGGCAGCGGCGTGTTGAGCTCGCGGATGCCGTCCCACTCATGGCCGGTGGTATCCGTGCCGGTGATGACATCCTTCTCGATCTTCGTTGGCATCGTCGAATTCCCTCACCGGTCGTCTTCGAGTGGAATCATGGCGTTGCGCTCCACCTTGGCCTTGCGTCCGGGCCAGTAGAGGCTGACGAGCAGGAGCAGGAACATGGCGAGCACAGGCAGCAGCGTCTTGCCCTGCATCCAGAGCGTGATCTCCAGCAGTGTTTGCATCGTCCGCTCCTCAGCGCTGCAGTTGCTCTTCGCTGGTGTCGGCGAAGTTCACCATCGTGCCGAGCACCTGAAGATAGGCGACGAGCGCGTCCATCTCGCTGATCGTGCGGCCGTTGCTCGGCACGATCACCGCCTTCGGATAGCGCTTGAGCAACGCGTCGTGATTGGCGTCGGCGTTGGTCTGCGCCTCGATGTCCGCCGTCGCGTTGGCGATGTCCTCGTCGGTGTACGGCACGCCGACGGCGCGGTCCGTGCGCAGATCGGCGGCGATGCGCGCGTAGTCGAGCGGAGTCTCCTCGAGGAAGGCGTAGCGCGGCATGATGCTCTCCGGCACCACTGATTGCGGATAGCGCAGATGGGCGAAATGCCAGTCGTTGGAGTATTTGCCACCGACGCGAGCGAGATCCGGCCCGATGCGCTTGGAGCCCCACTGGAACGGGTGGTCGTACATGCTCTCCGCGGCGAGGCTGTAGTGCCCGTAGCGCTCCACCTCGTCGCGCAGCGCGCGGATCTGCTGGCTGTGGCAGAGATAGCAGCCCTCGCGGATGTAGATGTTGCGGCCGGCCAGTTCGAGCGGCGTGTAGGGCCGCACCCCCTTCACCGGCTCGATCGTGTTCTCGATGAAGAACTGAGGCACGATCTCGACCAGACCGCCGACGGCGACCGTGAGCAGCGAGGCGACGAGCAGGACGATGGCGTTCTTTTCGAGAAATTCGTGGCGGAAATGCATCGCTCACTCTCCCGCGGCGGCGGCCAGCGGCGCGCCGAAGCGCCCTGCGAGGCCCGGGGCGGTGCGCGGGCTGCGCACCGTCATCACCAGATTGTAGACCATGATCAGCGCGCCCAAGAGGAAGAACACGCCGCCGAGCCAGCGGACGATGAACAGCGGATGGACGGCGTTGATGCTGTCGATGAACGAATATTGCAGGAAACCCTGGGCGTCGTAGGCGCGCCACATCAGCCCTTCCATGATCCCCGCCACCCACATCGCGGTGATGTACAGCACGATGCCGAGCGTCGCGATCCAGTAGTGCCAGGCAGCGAGGCGGTTGGAATAAAGCCCAGTGCGCTGCCAGAGATTGGGAACCAGGTAGTAGATCGCGCCGAAAGTAATGAACGCCACCCAGCCGAGCGAGCCGGAGTGCACGTGACCGATGCCCCAGTCCGTGTAGTGGCTGAGCGCATTGACGGTGCGCACCGACATCACCGGCCCCTCGAAGGTGGCCATGCCGTAGAAGCCGACGGCGGTGACCGAGAAGCGCAGGCCGGGATCCGTGCGCAGCTTGTCCCACGCTCCCGACAGCGTCATCAGCCCGTTGATCATGCCACCCCAGGAGGGCATCCACAGCATGATCGAAAAGGCCATGCCCACCGTCTGCGTCCAGTCCGGCAGGGACGTCCAGTGCAGGTGGTGCGGGCCGGCCCAGATATAGATGAAGATCAGCGACCAGAAATGCACGATCGACAGCCGGTAGGAGTAGATCGGCCGGTTCGCCGCCTTCGGGATGAAGTAGTACATCATGCCGAGGAAGCCGGCGGTGAGGAAGAAGCCGACGGCGTTGTGGCCGTACCACCACTGAACCAGCGCATCCTGCGCGCCGGAGAAGGCCGAATAGCTCTTCGCCGCGAAGACCGAAACCGGGATCGCCAGATTGTTGACGATCACCAGCATCGCGACGGTGATGATGAAGGAGAGGTAGAACCAGTTGGCGACGTAGATGTGCGGCTCTTCGCGCTTGATCAGCGTGCCGGTGAAGGCGACCAGGTAGGCCACCCAGACGATGACGAGCCAGACGATGATGTGCCACTCGGGCTCGGAATATTCGCGGCTCTTGGAGAAGCCGAGCACATAGCTCAGCGCCGCCATGACGATGAAGAACTGGTAGCCCCAGAAGATGAAGTTGGCCAGCGCCTCGCCGCCGAACAGGCGCGCCCGGCAGGTGCGCTGGACGACGTGGAAGGAGGTGCCGAGCAACGCCGAACCGCCGAAGGCGAAGATCGCGGCCGAGGTGTGCACCGGGCGGATGCGCCCGAAATTCACATATGGCGGCCAGAAATTCAGCGCCGGCCAGGAGAGCTCGGCCGCGATGAAGACGCCGACGAGGAACGCCACCACCGCCCAGAACATCGAGGCGATGACGAACTTCTTCACCACGTCGTCGTTGTAGACCACGGCGGCGCGTGGCGCGGCGAGGGCCTCACTCATGGGACGCCTCGACCGCCACGCGCAGCGCCTCTGCGCGGTCGAAATGGCGGCGCACGAGGCCGAGGACGAACACACAGGCGAAGCCGGCGAGCGAGAGGCCGAAAATCGACATCTCCACGTCCAGCGCGCCCGAGGCCAGCCACAGGCCGATGAGCCCGAATATGGTCATCATCACGCCGATGACGACGTCACTCCTCGCCTCTTCCATCATCTCCCTCCGAATCTCGCATGCGCTCGCGGCCGGGCTTCCGGCGAGATGACGTTGGGGTAATGTGGCCGCGATAACCTTGATCCAGATCAAGGTTATCGCGGCGCAACAAAGTCAGGCTCGAGGCGATGTTCGAACCGATCGTGAACTGGGCGGGCGGAGGGCTGGGTTCCCTCGGCGTCTTTCCCAGCGCCCTCTCCCCTGGCGGCCTCGCCGCCCTGTGCGGGCCGGACGGGTTTCGCGGCGTGGCGGAATACGGCCTGCTGGCCGGCCTGCTGATCGGCGGCGCCAGCGGCAGCCTGGTCCATTGCGCGCCGATGTGCGGGCCGTTCGTGCTCGGGCAGGTGGCCGACCGCATGGCGCGGATCCCCGCGGCGCGGCTGTGCGAGGCACGGCGCATCGGCAGCGGCGCCCTGCCCTTCTACCATGCCGGGCGGCTCACCACCTACGCGGTGCTGGGGGCCGCGGCGGGCCTCGCCGGGCGGGCGCTGACGCGGCTGGCGTGGCTCGACCATCTCGCCGGCGCACTGCTGCTGCTCGCCGCGCTGCTGTTCGCTGCCCACGCGCTGCGCCGCTTGCTGCCGGCTGGCCGGGCCGGGGCCGCAAGCCGAGGCGAATCGGCAGGCGGATGGACGCGGCTGCTCGCCCGGCTCGGCGCCGGCATCGGGCAGGAGCGGCCCCTGGCCGGGCTGCTCACCGGCCTCGTGCTCGGGCTGCTGCCCTGCGGCTTTCTCTATGCCGCGCTCACCGTCGCCGCCGCCAGCCTGTCGCCCCTCCAGGGCGCGCTTGCGATGGCGGCCTTCGGCCTCGGCACCGTCCCGGTCCTCGTCGCGACCGGCATCGCCGGCCAGGCCGGCGGGCGCGCCTGGGCCGGCGCACTGGCCTGGCTCGGCCCGGCGGTGCTGCTGCTGAACGCCGGCCTGCTGGCCACGCTCGCCCTCGCCCGTTTCGGCGCCTGACCCGGCTACTC
>JAKAZO010000144.1 GCA_021815825.1 Pseudomonadota bacterium | reverse complement strand
GCCCGAGAATGGCGTTATCCATCAGCACCTTGTTCATGACCCGCTGGAGCAGGCCGGGATGGCCGAGTCCTTCGCGCGCGTAGATCGGATCGGTCTCGCGCACGTCGGCCAGATAGTCCGTGGCCGCATCGCTTTCCCAGGCCCGCGGCACCGTGCCGAGCCAGGTGCCGAGCGCGAAGGAGGTCGCGCTGACCGGTTTGCGCTCGGCCACCGCGGCGGTTTCGCGGAAATCCGCAATCGGGATCGAGGGCGCGGACGCGGGCAGCGATGCGCTGCCGGTCGCGCAGAGCTGTCCCTGGCTGTGGAGCTCGATCGTCAGAGCGCCATCGCGTTCGTCAGCGGTGACATGAGCCATCTCGCCATCATAGACGGGCTTGATGAACCGCGCCTCCATCCACCCGCGCTCGAGAAACGCGCGGCCCCAGCGCGAAACCGGCGAATGCATCATGTAGGCCATCACATCGACCCCCGGCACCAGCCCGCCGCTGAAACCGAACCGCTTCGCCACGGTGTCGTCGTGCATTTTGTTTTCCGAGAGCCTGGCGGTGTTGTAGGCCTGGACGCGGTAAGGCTCGAGCCGGCTCGTCATGCCTGTTTTCCCTGATTTTCCTCGTTGATCCTGAAAAATAGCCCGCCAGACGGCAGCCGCCTTGCGCCGCGCGGCCAAGCATACGTCCCCTTCCTGTCGCGTAAAGCCGCCGGCGCCCCCGGGCTCCGGCATCCCCGGCGATGCGGGCACCGCCCCCCACCTTGCCCGCCGCCCGCGCACCCGGCAGGATCGTCGGCGACAGGGGAGGGGCGGCATGAAGGCGATCGTGTGCGAGACCTGGGGTGGGCCGGAGCTGCTGCAGCTCAAGGACCTGCCCTCGCCGCAGCCGGGGCCGGGCGAGGTGCGGCTTCGGGTGCGCGCCGCCGGGGTGAATTTTCCGGACATCCTCATCATCCAGAAGAAATACCAGCTTCAACCGCAACTGCCCTTCACCCCCGGCGCCGAGGTCAGCGGCGAGGTCGAGGCCGTCGGGCCGGACGTTGCCGGGCTCGCGCCGGGCGCGCGGGTGCTGGCGCTGTGCTCGGTCGGCGGCTTCGCCGAGGAGGTGGTGGTGCCGGCGAAGAGCTGCGTGACGCTGCCGGACGGCGTCGGCTTCGATGTCGCCGCCGGCTTCATGCTCGTCTACGCCACCGGCTGGCACGCGCTGATCGACCGCGCCGAGCTGCGCGCCGGCGAGACCGTGCTGGTGCTGGGCGCGGCCGGCGGCGTCGGGCTCGCCGCCGTGGAGATCGCCAAGGCGGCCGGCGCGCGGGTCATCGCCTGCGCCTCGTCGGACGAGAAGCTCGCCATCTGCCGCGCCCACGGCGCCGACGAGACCATCAATTACAGCACCGAGGAGCTGCGCGCCGGCATCGCGCGGACCGCGGGCAAGCGCGGGCCGGACGTGATCTATGATCCGGTCGGCGGCAAATACGCCGAGCCCGCCTTCCGCTCCATCGCCTGGCGCGGGCGCTACCTCGTCATCGGCTTCGCCGACGGCACCATCCCCGCCCTGCCGCTGAACCTGCCGCTGCTCAAGGGCGCCTCGGTGGTCGGCGTGTTCTGGGGCAATTTCGCCCGCTTCGAGCCGGAGCGCCACGCCGAGGGCATGCGCCAGCTCTTCGGCTGGCTGCAGGCGGGCAAGCTGAAGCCGCTCGTCTCCGGCCATTACCCATTGGCCGAGACGCCGCAGGCGCTGCGCGACATCGCCGCGCGCAAGGTCACCGGCAAGATCGTCATCGAGCCCTGAACCGTCAGCCAGGCAAAGGAAGCCGCCATGCAGGAATTTGCCGGACGCGTCGCCGTCATCACCGGAGCGGCCAGCGGCTTCGGGCGCGAATTCGCCCGCCGCGCCGCCGGGCTCGGCATGAAGCTGGTGCTCGCCGATGTCGAGGCCGGCCCGCTCGGCCTCGTCGGCGCCGAGCTGACCGCCAAGGGCACCGAGGTCGCGCTCGAGACCGTCGACGTCAGCGACGCCGAGGCGATGGAGCGCGTCGCGGCGCGCAGCGTCGCCCGCTTCGGCGGCGTGCATCTGCTGTTCAACAATGCCGGGGTGAGCGCCGGCGGCGGGCTGATCTGGGAGACCTCGCCGGCCGACTGGCAATGGGTGCTGGGGGTGAACGTGCTCGGCGTCGTCAACGGCATCCGCGCCTTCGTGCCGCACATGCTGCGCGGCGGGGCGCCGGGGCACGTCGTCAACACCGCCTCGGTCGCCGGGCTCATCTCGCCGCAGCTCATGGGCGTCTACAACGCCTCCAAGCACGCGGTGGTCACGATCTCGGAGACGCTGCACCAGGATTTGACGCAGGTCGGCGCGCCGATCGGCGTCAGCGTGCTGTGCCCGGCCTTCGTCGATACCGGCATCAAGGACGCCGAGCGCAACCGGCCGGAGGCGCTGCGCAACGCCGGCCCGCGCACCGAGAGCCAGCGCGCCGCCGCCGAGGGCTCGCGCAAGGCGATCCAGTCCGGCCGCCTCACCGCCGCGGACGTCGCCGAGCGCACCTTCGCGGCGATCCAGTCCGGCATGTTCTACTGCATCACCCACCCGCGCATCCTGCCGGCGGTGGAGCGGCGGATGCAGGACATCCTGGAAGGCCGCACCCCGCGCGACCCGTTCGCCGACAAGCCGGAGGTGGCGTTCAGGCCGGCGTAAGACTCGCCCGCTACCGTCGCTGTTCCGCCGTTCCCTTCCCTCCAAGGAGTTCCCGCCATGCGCACGCCGAGACGATGCAGCCTGGTTCTCGCCGCAGGCTTCGCCACCCTCCTCGCCGGCCTCGGCACCGCCCGCGCCGATGGCTGGCACGGCGGTGACGGCGGCTGGCGCGGCGGCGACGGTGGTGGCTGGCGGGGCGGTGAGGGTGGCTGGGGTGGCGGGGAAGGTGGCGGCTGGCGCGGCGGCGAGGGCGAAGGCGGCTGGCGCGGCGGGGAGTGGGGCGGCGGTTGGGGCGGACCGGGCTATGCCGGCCCGCCTCCAGGCGCCTATTACGGTGCCCCC
>JAKAZO010000068.1 GCA_021815825.1 Pseudomonadota bacterium | reverse complement strand
TTCAACTACTCCGATGGGCTGGCCAAGCTCGGCGGCACCTGGACCTATGACGCTCTGAACGACTGGCTCTACGAGCCGAAGAGCGTCGTCCCCGGCACGCGCATGGCTTTCGCCGGCATCAAGAACGACAAGGACCGCGCCGACGTCATCGCCTATCTCCGCTCACTGTCGGCCAACCCGCTGCCTCTGCCGGCGGCAGACGCTGCCCCGGCCAAACCGGAGGCGGCGCCGGCCAAGCCGGAGGCCGCTCCCGCCAAGAACTGACCGCCGCGCGGCTTGGCGGTGGCGAGGGCGGAACTCGATCGATTGGTAGCGGTGGCGGAGGCCGCCGCCGACGTCGCCGGCGCGGTGATCCGCCCGTTCTTTCGCAACGGGGTCACCGCCGCGCTGAAATCGGACCAGAGCCCGGTCACGATCGCCGACCGCAGCGCCGAAGCCGCGATCCGCGCCATGCTGCGTGAACATTTCCCGGCCGACGGCATTCTTGGCGAGGAATTCGGCCATGAGCGGGAGACCGCGCGGCGCTGCTGGGTTCTCGACCCGATCGACGGCACGCGCGCCTTCCTGACCGGACGGCCGGTCTTCGGCACGCTGATCGGACTGATCGAGGATGGGCGGCCCGTTCTCGGCATAATCGATCAGCCCATCACCGGCGAGCGCTGGGTTGGCGCGGCCGGACGCGAGACACGGTTTCGCGGCCCGTTCGGCGGCCAGCCCGGCTGCCGTCCCTGCGCCCGGCTCGACGCGGCCGAGCTCTCCTGCACCAGCCCGGATATGTTCGACGCAACCGACCTGACGCGCTTCCGTCGCCTCGCCGGCGCCGTGCGGCGTGTCTCCTGGGGCGGCGACTGCTACGGCTACGGGCTGCTCGCGCTCGGCCAGATCGACCTCATCGCCGAGGCCGACCTCAAGCCCTGGGACTGGGCACCGCTCGCCCCCATCATCGAGGGCGCCGGCGGCCGTCTGGTCGGGTGGGACGGAACGGCGCTCCACCTCGGCTGCGATGGGCGCGTTCTGGCCGCCGGGGACCCTGCCCTCGTCGCCGACGCGGTGCGGCTGCTAGCCCCGTGAAGGGTGATCGCGCATCCGGCCGGGAGTGGCTATCATCACGCCAAACACCGGGGAGGAACGCAGCCTTGCTCCGCCGCACCGTCATCACGGCTCTGCCCGCCGCCACGTTGTTCACCTCCTCCGCTCTGCTCGCGCCGCGCGCCGCGCGCGCCGTGGCCGCGGAATCACCGGTGCGCACCTATGCGCTCACCATGCTCGACAAGCCGGGCCTGCCGCCGGACTTCACCGCCTTCCCCTATGTCAATCCGGACGCACCGAAGGGCGGCGAGACGACGCTTGCCGCGATCGGCAGCTTCGACAGCTTCAACCCCTTCATCGTCCGCGGCACCGCCGCGGGGGAAATATCGCGCGTGTGGGACACGCTGCTGGTCGCGGACGTGGACGAGGTCAGCACCGCCTACGGCCATCTCGCCGCCAGTATCGAACTGCCCCCCGACCGCACCTGGGTTGCCTTCGAGCTTCGCCCGGAGGCCCGGTTCCACGATGGCCACCCGGTCACCGCGGCGGACGTCGTCTGGACCTTCGAATCGCTGCTCAAACAGGGGCGGCCCTTCTACCGCGCCTATTATGCGGACGTGGATTCTGTTATCGCCGAGAGCGATCGGCGGGTGGTGTTCCACTTCAAGACCACCAACAACCGCGAACTGCCGCTGATCCTCGGGGAGATGGCGGTGCTGCCGAAACATTGGTGGGAAGGGCGGGATTTCTCTCGCCCGCTCACCGACCCGCCGCTCGGCTCCGGCCCCTACCGCATCGGCGCCGTCGATTTCGGCCGCAGCGTGGTCTATCAGCGCGTGCCCGAGTACTGGGCGGCGAACCTGCCGACCGCGCGCGGGCGGTTCAATATCGATCGCATCCATCTGGAATATTTCCGCGATGCCACCGTCGCCTTCGAGGCGTTCAAGGCTGGCAAGATCGATTTCCGGCAGGAGAACATCGCCAAGCAATGGGCCACGGCCTACGATTTTCCGGCGTTGCAGCGGGGTCTGGCAAAAAAGGAAATGTTGCGCCAGCACCTGCCGACCGGCATGCAGGGCTTCGCCATGAACACGCGCCGTCCGCTATTCAAGGATCGGCGGGTACGGCACGCGCTGGCGCTGGCCTTCGACTTCGAGTGGTGCAACATCAATCTTTTCTACAACGCCTATACCCGCACGACGTCCTATTTCAGCAACAGCGATCTCGCCTGCTCCGGCCTGCCTGCCGGCGAGGAACTGGCCCTGCTCGAACCATTCCGCGCCGAGCTGCCGCCCGAATTGTTCATCGAGCCTTTCCGTGTGCCGGTCACCGACGGCTCCGGCAACAACCGTGACAATCTCCGCGCCGCGCTCGGCCTGTTGCGCGAGGCCGGCTACATGGTGAAGGACCGCAAGCTGGTCGGCGCGGACGGGGCGCCGTTCCGCTTCGAGATCCTGCTCAGCGAGCCGGCCTTCGAGCGTGTGGCGCTGCCCTACGTGCAGTGGCTCGGCCGGCTCGGCATCGATGCCCATGTCCGCACCGTCGACCCGGCACAATATCAGCGCCTGACCGACGCCTTCGACTACGACATGACCGTCGCGGTCATCCCGGAGACCGACAATCCGGGCAACGAGCAGCTCGGCTACTGGAGCTGCGCCAGCGCCGCGCAGGAAGGCAGCGACAACGTGATGGGCGTCTGCAGCCCGGTGATCGACGCGCTGGTCAAACTGGTGGTCAACGCCCCGGACTACGACCATCTGGTGCCGCGCGTGCGCGCGCTCGACCGGGTCTTGCTTTGGAACTGGTACATGGTGCCACACTGGTACCTGCAGTGGGTCCGCATCGCCTACTGGAACCGCTTCGGGCGCCCCGGCAAGGCGGTACGAACCGGTCTCGCGTTCGATTCCTGGTGGGTCGATCAAACGCTGGCGGCCGCGACCGACGCCGCCCGGCGCGCCGGCATGGAGTAGGCGCCGGCATGGCCGCCTACCTGTTCCGCCGGCTTCTGCTCGTCATCCCGACCCTGTTCGGCATCATCGCGATCAATTTCGCTGTCGTGCAGTTTGCGCCCGGCGGGCCGGTGGAACAGATGATCGCCGAGCTGAAGGGGCACGGCAACGCGATGGGGCGGATGGGCGGCGAGGGCGTCCATGAAGCCGCGGCGGGCCAGAGCGGGCTCTACCGTGGCGCCAGCGGCCTCGATCCGCACATCGTCGCCGACATCCGCCGCATGTTCGGCTTCGACAAGCCGCCGCTGACGCGCTTCTGGCACATGCTGAAAGGCTATGTGCGCTTCGATTTCGGACGCAGCTTCTTCCGCGACCAGACCGTCCTGCATCTGATCCTGCACAAGATGCCCGTCAGCATCTCGCTCGGTCTGTGGTCGACGCTGCTGATCTATCTGGTCTCCATCCCGCTCGGCATCGTCAAAGCCGTGCGCGACGGCAGCCGCATCGACGTGGCGACTTCGGTCATCGTGCTGATCGGCTACGCCATCCCGGGCTTCCTGTTCGCCATATTGCTGGTGGTGCTGTTTGCCGGCGGCTCCTTCGTCGAATGGTTCCCTCTGCGCGGCCTGGTCAGCGACAACTGGGCGAGCCTCTCCTGGCCGGCGCGGATCGCCGATTATCTGTGGCACATGGCCCTGCCGGTCACGGCGATGGTGGTCGGCGGCTTTGCCAGCCTGACCATGCTGACAAAGAATTGCTTCCTCGAGGAGATCCGCAAGCAGTACGTGCTCACTGCCGCCGCCAAGGGCGCCACTCTCAACCGCATCCTCTACGGCCATGTCTTCCGCAACGCCATGCTGCTCATCGTCGCCGGATTTCCGGCCGCCTTCATCGGCATCCTGTTCACCTCGGCGCTGCTCGTCGAGATCGTATTCTCCCTCGACGGGCTGGGCCTGCTCGGCTTCGAGAGCGCGATCGCGCGCGACTACCCGGTGATGTTCGGCACGCTCTACATCTTCACCCTGCTCGGCCTGCTGCTGCAGATCGTCGGCGATCTGCTCTATACCATTGTCGACCCACGGATAGACTTCGAAGCCCGGAGCGGTGGATGACTCTGTCGCCTCTCACCCGACGCCGGTTGGCGGTCTTTCGCGCGCATCGGCGCGGCTTCGTCGCGCTTTGGATCTTCACCGCGCTGTTCGTGCTCTGCCTGTTTGCCGAGTTCATCGCCAACGACCGCCCGCTCGTGATCCGCTATGACGGGCAATGGTATTTCCCGGTCCTGGCCGATTACAGCGGCGACGTGTTCGACCCGACGGCGATGCCGACGGAGGCGGACTACACGGATCCGGAACTGCAGACAGCGGTCCGGGCCAAGGGCTGGATGGTCTGGCCACCGATCCCCTACGATTTCAAGTCGATCGTCAAGAATCTGGACCATCCGGCGCCGTCTCCGCCCTCCTGGCACAACTGGCTCGGCACCGATGACGAGGCGCGCGACGTTCTGGCGCGCATCATCTACGGGTTTCGGCTCTCGGTTCTGTTCGGCTTCACCCTCACCGCGGTCGCCTCTGCCGTCGGCATCGCCGCCGGCGCCGTGCAGGGCTTCTACGGCGGAGCGATCGACCTCCTCTTCCAGCGCTTCATCGAGATCTGGTCGGGCATGCCGCAGCTCTACCTGCTGATCATCCTGGGCTCGGTGCTGACGCCGACCTTCTGGACCCTGCTCATCTTCCTGTTGCTTTTCAGCTGGATGCACCTGACCGGGGTGGTTCGCGCCGAGTTCCTCCGCGGCCGCAATCTCGACTATGTGCGTGCCGCGCGTGCGCTCGGGGTGGGTGACGCGGCGGTGATGTGGCGCCATATCCTGCCCAACGCGATGGTGGCGACGCTGACCTTCCTTCCCTTCACCCTCTCCGGGTCCGTAACCGTGCTTGCCAGCCTGGATTTTCTCGGGTTCGGCCTGCCGCCAGGCGCACCCTCGCTCGGCGAACTGGTCTCCGAGGGCAAGAACAACCTCCAGGCACCATGGCTCGGCATCACCGCTTTCGTCGTGCTCGGCGGCATGCTGACCCTGCTGATCTTCATCGGCGAAGCGGTTCGTGATTCCTTCGACCCGCGCAAGACCATGACATGAGCCTGCTCGAGGTCGAGAACCTGTCCGTCGCCTTCGGCAACCGCCGTGTCGTGCAGGACGTCTCCTTCCATCTCGACCGGCGCGAGACGCTGGCCCTGGTGGGAGAGAGCGGCTCGGGCAAGACGCTGACAGCGCTGTCCCTGCTGCAGTTGCTGCCGCCCGGTGCGGCGAATTTCACCGGGCGGGTGGTGCTCGACGGGGTGGAGACGGTCGGCGCGGACCGCGCCACGCTGCGGCGGCTTCGCGGCGGCGCGGCGGGCATGATCTTCCAGGAACCGATGACCAGCCTCAATCCGCTGCACCGTATCGGCCGGCAGATCGCCGAGGCGATCCGGCTGCACCGGAAGCTGCCGCGCGGCCAGACCCGGGCGCGGGTGATCGAACTCTTGAGCCAGGTCGGCTTCCCGGACGCCGAGCGCCGCCTCGGCGCCTTCCCCCACGAGCTCTCCGGGGGCCAGCGCCAGCGCGTCATGATCGCGATGGCGCTCGCCAACGACCCGGCGCTGCTGATCGCCGACGAGCCGACGACGGCGCTCGACGTCACCATCCAGGCCCAGATCCTGAGACTGCTCGCCGACCTCAAGGCAGCGCGCGGTCTCGCGCTGCTGCTGATCACCCATGATCTCGAGATCGTCCGCCACTACGCCGACCACGTCGCGGTCATGAAGGATGGGCGCATCGTCGAAGCCGGCCCGGTGGCGCGCGTGTTCGGCGCGCCACAACACCCCTACACGCTGACGCTGCTCAACGCCCAGCCCAAGGGGCGTCCGGTCGCTCTGCCCAATGACACCGCGTGCCTGATGCGGGCAGAGGATATCAAGGTGCACTTCCCGATATGCCGCGGCATCTTGCGCCGTACCGTCGGCGTCGTCCGCGCCGTGGACGGGGTCTCGATCCGGGTGCGAGAGGGTGAGACGGTCGGGCTGGTCGGCGAATCGGGCTCCGGCAAGTCCACGCTCGGCTTCGGGATGCTCGGCCTGGCGCCCATCGCCGGACGGATCGCCTTCGGTGACCAGGATATCACGACGATGGACCGAAGCGCGCTGCGCACCCTGCGTCGGCGGATGCAGATCGTGTTCCAGGACCCTTATGGCAGTCTGTCGCCGCGCATGCATGTCGGCGAGATCGTCGCCGAGGGGCTGACGGTGCATGAGCCGGAGCTGAAGCGGGCGGAGCGGCAGCGCCGGGTCATCGAGGCGCTCGGCGAGGTCGGACTATCGGCGGACTCGGCCGATCGGTTCCCGCACGAATTCTCCGGCGGCCAGCGCCAGCGCATCGCCATTGCCCGCGCCCTCGTCCTCAAGCCGCGCTTCGTCGTCCTCGACGAGCCGACCAGCGCGCTCGACCGCTCGGTGCAGGCCCAGATCGTTGACCTGCTGCGGGATCTGCAGCTGCGGCACGACATCGCCTATCTGTTCATCAGCCACGATCTGCGCGTGGTCCGCGCACTGGCGCACCGCATCGTCGTGCTGCGCGAGGGCAAGGTGGTGGAGGAAGGGCCGGCCGATATCCTGTTCACCCGCCCGCAGCATCCCTACACGCGCGCGCTGATGGAGGCGGCCTTCGAGCTCGAACCCGCCGACGCGGCGCCGACCTGACCGGCCGGGCTGGCCGGCCCCGGTCCGGCGTGCTAAGACCTGGGTCGGGAGGTCGGCGGCGGACGGGCGCCTCGCCAACCTGGTCAGGTCCGGAAGGAAGCAGCCACAGCGAATTTCCGCCCGGGTCGTTGATCCGGCCTCCCACCCCGCAACCGACGCCGTTGAGGAAGCCGCCGCGGCGGCTCCACGCCCGCCCCGCGCATGTCCGGCCTGTTCGACGACGCCGCGCTGCCGACCCAGGCCCCGCCCCCCGACCCAGCAGTCGCGGCGCCGGCGGGATACCGGGTGCTCGCGCGCAAATATCGCCCGCAGAGCTTCGCCGACCTCATCGGCCAGGAGACCATGGTGCGCACCCTGCGCAATGCCTTTGCGCAAGACCGCGTTGCCCACGCGTTCATGCTCACCGGCGTGCGCGGAGTGGGCAAGACCACGACCGCCCGCATCATTGCCCGAGCATTGAACTGCACCGGTCCGGACGGAACCGGGGGGCCGACCGCCGACCCGTGCGGGGTCTGCGCCAACTGCGTCGCCATCCTCGCCGATCGCCATCCGGACGTGGTCGAGATGGACGCTGCCTCCCGCACCGGCGTCGACGACGTGCGCGAGATCATCGAAGCCACCCGCTTCCGCCCGCTGCAGGCGCGCACCAAGGTCTTCGTCATCGACGAGGTCCATATGCTCTCCCGCAACGCCTTCAACGCGTTGCTGAAGACCTTGGAGGAGCCGCCCGGGCACGTGAAGTTCGTGTTCGCCACCACCGAGCTGCGCAAGGTACCGGTGACCGTGCTGTCGCGCTGCCAGCGCTTCGATCTCCGCCGCGTGCCCGCCGCTCTCCTCGCCGAGCGCTTCGCGCGTGTCGCGGCCGCCGAGGGCATCGCCGCCGAGGATGCGGCTTTGACTCTGCTCGCCCGCGCCGCCGACGGTTCGGTGCGCGACGGGCTCTCCCTGCTCGATCAGGCGATGGCGGAGCTGCCCGCGGGCGGGACGGTCACGGCCGCTTCGGTCGCCGGCATGCTCGGCCTCGCCGACCGCGAGGCAGTGTTCGATCTGCTCGAAGCGGTTCTCGGTGGCGACGTCGCCGCCGCCCTGGCGCTCACCGATCGCGCCCACGAGCACGGCGCAGATCTCGGCATGGTGCTGCAGGACCTGCTGGACTTGCTGCACACGCTCTCGCGGCTCAAGGCGGTGCCGGCGCTGCGGCAGGACCCGGCGCTGCCGGAGGCGGAACGCCAGCGCGGCACGGCCCTGGCGGACCGTATCCCCATGGCGGCACTGGCACGAGCCTGGCAGATGCTGCTCAAGGGTCTGAGCGAGGTGGAGTCGGCGCCGGACCGGCGCGCGGCGGCGGAGATGGTGCTGATCCGCCTCTGCTACGCGGCCGATCTACCGCCTCCCGGCGAGCTGGTTCGCCGTCTGGGCCGATCGGATGGCGTTCCATCCGAACCGGGGCCACCCGGATCGGCACCAGCCCGCCCGGACGCCCCGCCGGAAATCGCATCGGTCGCGATCGGCAACACGCAGGCACGGGTCCACCCCGAGGTATCGCCGCGCCCTCGGCTCGCCGGCTTTCGCGACGTCGTCGCCCTTGCCGCGGCCGAGCGGGAGGCGCTGCTGCACGCCCACCTCCTGCACGCCGTCCATCTCGTCCGCTTCGCCCCGCCGGTCATCGAATTGCGCCCCGAGCCCGATGCGCCGCGCGACCTGGCCGCGCGCCTCGCCGGCCTGTTGCAACGGGTCACCGGCGAGCGCTGGACCATCGCGCTCACCACGGCCGAAGGCGAACCGACGCTGGCGCGCCAGGGCGAGGCCGCCGACGAAGCGCGCCGGGATGATGCCAGCCGGCATCCTCTGGTCCGCGCGATTCTAGAGGCCTTCCCCGGCGCGCGCATCGACGCCGTCCATGATGGCACCGCCGACGCCTATGGCCTGCCCGCGGCCACCACGACCGAGGCTCCGGGCCTCGAAGCCGAGCCGGGGGATCAGGCCGATGCCAATTCCGAGGAGAATGCAGGATGAAGAACCTCGCCGGCTTGATGAAGCAGGCCCAGCAGATGCAGACCAAAATGCAGGAGATGCAGGCCCGGCTCGAGACCATCGAGGTCGAAGGCAGCGCCGGGGCGGGAATGGTCGGCGTCACCCTCAACGGCAAGGGCGAGCTCCGGCGCCTCAGCATCGACCCCAAGCTCGCCGACCCGGCCGAACTGGAGATGCTGCAGGACCTCATCGTCGCGGCCCACGCCGACGCGAAACGCAAACTCGAGCAGACCACCGCCGAGGAGATGCAGCGCGTCACCGGCGGCATGAATCTGCCCGCGGGGCTCAAGCTGCCGTTCTGAGCGGCGGTGCGCCATGGGCGGGCCGGAGGTCGAACGGCTGATCCTGCTGCTCGCGCGGTTGCCCGGGCTCGGCCCGCGCAGTGCGCGACGGATCGCACTCAAGCTTCTGCGCGAGCCGGAGACGCGTCTCGCCCCGCTCGCCACCGCGCTGGCCGCAGCGGCGCAGAGCGTGCGCGCCTGCTCCGCGTGCGGCAATCTCGACAGCACGGACCCCTGCACCATCTGTGCCGACGCGAGCCGCGAGCGGCGGGTCATCTGCGTCGTCGAGGGCATCGGTGACGTCTGGGCGCTGGAACGCGCCAGCGCCCATCACGGGCTCTACCACGTGCTGGGAGGTCTGCTCTCGCCACTCGCCGGCACGGGGCCGGAGGATCTCGCCATCCCTGCCCTGCTGGCGCGGATCGAGGCCGGCGCGGTCGAGGAGGTGATCCTGGCCCTCGCCGCCACCGTGGACGGCGCCACCACCACCCATTTCCTCGCCGAGCGTCTGCGTCCGACAGGAGTCCGGCTGACCAGGCTGGCGCATGGCCTGCCGATCGGCGGGACGCTGGAAACGCTCGATGACGGCACGCTGGCGACCGCGCTGCGCGCCCGACGCAGCGCGCTCTCCTAATGGTCCGATGCCACCGCCCGCTTCAGGGCGTTGGCTGAAACGGCCTACAGAAACAAACTGGGGCTGTGACGCATGGTGACAGATCCGAACGTGTCAGGCCCGAGTGTCCCGCCCCAGAAATCCGCATGCGAATTCCGGAGGTCAGCAGGCCACTAACATATTGAATCTAGTGTGATTCAGATTCGGAAATCCGTATAGGAATTTCTGCATCATCACACTAGGTCCCGTCCGACCGCGCGACCCGGCCCTCCAGCGGGTACGCCGGATCGTTGTAGCCGGGCGTCGAGGGGTGGCCCGGCGCGACCAACCGGTTGACGAGCGCCTCATCGGCTGAGGTGAAGCGATAGGCAAGCGCGCCGACATAGTCCTCCCATTGCGCCTCGGTCCGCGGCCCGGCGACGGCGCCGGTGACGAGGCGGTTATTGAGCACCCAGGCGAGCGCGAACTGCCCCGGCGTGATGCCCTGCGCGTTGGCATGGGCTGCGAGGGTCTCGGCGATGTGCAGACTCTCCTCGCGCCACTCCGTCTCCAGCATGCGCCGGTCCTGCCGCCCGGCGCGTGTGCCTTCCTGCGGCGGCACGCCGGGGCGGTATTTCCCGGTCAACACGCCGCGGGCAAGCGGGCTGTAGGGGAAGACGCCGAGCCCGAACTGCCCGCAGGCCGGCAGATGCTCCACTTCGGGCATGCGGTTCAACGCATTGTAGTAGGGCTGGCTCACCACCGGCCGGTCGATGCCAGCCTGGTCACAGAGGTGGCACAGCGCCGCGACGCGCCAGGCGCGATGGTTGGAGACGCCGAAATGGCGAATCTTCCCGGCACGGACCAGATCCGCCATCGCATGCACCACTTCCTCCAACGGCGTATCGTGGTCTTCCCGGTGCAGATAAAGGACGTCGATAACCTCGGTGCCGAGGCGCTTCAGGCTGGCATCGACCGCGTTCAAGGCGTGGCGACGCGACAGGCCGCCGCCGTTGGGGCCCGGTTCGGTGACATTGCCGAACTTCGTCGCCAACACCCACCACGAGCGCTCGGCCGCGATCGCCCGGCCGACGATCTCCTCCGACCGCCCGTCCACATACGCGTCCGCTGTATCGATGAAATTGATACCCTGCTCGCGGGCACGGGCGACGATGCGCCGCGCCGTCGCTTCGTCGGTGGTCGCTCCGAACGTCATGGTGCCGAGACAGAGCGGCGATACGGCCACGCCACTGCGGCCGAGCCGGCGATACTGCATGATCAAGCGTCTCCCTGCGCGTCGAGGCGGTCCCTCGGGAGCGACCATAGGGCCTGGAAACGCCGCCGGCGAGACGGGCTCGGCGCATCATGGCGGCGGCGCCCGGCATCGCCGCCTCTTGCCTCGGCCGGCCCGGCCATGGCATGCGCCTCGCTCATGGCCGCCAGATCGAATTTCCGCTCGCCCCGGCGCTTCGGGCGCGGTTTTGTGCGGCGCATCATGAAGGTGTTTACGCGATGAATGTTCCGTCGGCGGTCGCTCCGTCCGGCCCCTCGCTGGGCCTTGGCTTCAGCTTCGCCGACCTGACCAGCCGCGATGGGCTGATCCGCCTGGACCGCAGCTTTCTCGATTGGCTCGCCGCGGCGGACGCAGCGCTGCACCAGCGTCTGCTCGCCGCCCGCGCCGAACCGGATGCGCTCGGCGCCAAGGACGAGGGTGACCTGCTGGTCGCCGTCGGCCCGCATCTGGAGGCGTTCCTCGGCGAACTGTTCGGCATCGGAGAGGAACTCGAGGCGCTGGCAAGCGCCACCCATGCACTCGACCCCATCCATGCCTGCAAGCGTCTCTTCGTGCAGCGCCAAGCGGTGAAGAAGTACGCCGATCCGAGCGGCTTCGAAGGCGCGGCCCTCGAGGCCGCGCTGAGCCTGCGCATGGGTGAGCCGCTGACCGAGACGGTTTTCGCCGCCCATGTCCAGCGCTGGGAAGCGGCCAATGACGCCGAGGCGCTCGATTTGGCCCTGCGCTATGCCGCCTGGGCGACGTTGGCCCCGGCGGGCCAGGCCCGTCACGCCGGCGGCACGCTGTTCAAGGTGCCGCACAAGCCGGACCCGCAGCGCTTGATCCCGCTCGAGACCATCGAGCGCGACGGCGTCACCATGCTGCGTCTGCCGCAGGAGCACTGGCGCCCGCGCGACGGGTTCGCTCTCACCGATCCGGGCATGAATGCCCAGCATGCCCTCGACCACATGAATTACTGCATCTGGTGCCACACGCAGGGGAAGGATTCCTGCTCGAAGGGCCTGCGCGACCGCAAGAGCGGGGCGTTCCAGAAATCGCCCCTCGGCGTGACCCTGGCCGGCTGCCCGCTGGAAGAAAAAATCAGCGAGATGCACACGCTGCGCGCCCAGGGCTACGCCCTCGGCGCCTTCGCCACCATCCTGGTGGACAACCCGATGGTCGCCGCCACCGGCCATCGCATCTGCAACGATTGCATGAAGGCCTGCATCTACCAGAAGCAGGAGCCGGTCGATATTCCCCAAGCCGAGACCGCGGTGCTGCGCGACGTGCTCGCCCTGCCCTGGGGGTTCGAGCTCTACGCGCTGCTCTCGCGCTGGAACCCGCTCGACCTCCGCCGGCCGCTGCCGCGTCCCGAGTCCGGGCGCAGTATCCTGATCGTGGGCCTCGGCCCGGCGGGGTTCACCCTGGCGCACCATCTCCTCAACGACGGCCACACCGTCGTCGCCATCGACGGGCTCAAGATCGAGCCGCTCGGCTTCGAGCCGAACCAGCCGGTGCGCGACGCACAGGCTTTGTTCGAAAGCCTCGACGACCGCATCCTTGCCGGCTTCGGCGGCGTCGCCGAGTACGGCATCACCGTGCGCTGGAACAAGAACTACCTGAAGCTCATCCGCCTGCTCCTGGAGCGGCGCGCCGGCTTCGCGGCTTTCGGTGGCATCCGGTTCGGCGGCGGCGCCACGGTGTCGATCGACGACGCCTGGGCGTTGGGTTTCGACCATGTCGCGCTGTGCATGGGGGCCGGGCGGCCGACGGTGCTGGACATTCCGAACGGACTCGCGCGCGGCGTCCGCCAGGCTTCGGACTTCCTGATGGCGCTGCAGCTCACTGGCGCGGCGAAGCGGTCCTCGATCGCCAACCTCCAGGTGCGGTTGCCGGTCGTGGTCATCGGCGGCGGCCTGACCGCGATCGATACCGCCACCGAGAGCCTCGCCTACTATGTCCGCCAGGTGGAGAAATTCGCCCTCCGCTACCACACGCTCGTGGCCGAGCGCGGCGAGGCCGCGGTGCGCGCGCGCTGGAGCGAGGAGGAGACCGAGATCGCGGCGGAATTCCTCGGCCACGCCGAGGCCATCGGCGCCGAGCGCGCGCGCGCCGCGGCCGAAGGGCGGACACCCCAGTTTGCACCGCTGCTCGAATCCTGGGGCGGCGCGACCATCGCCTATCGCCGCCGCCTGATCGATGCGCCGTCCTACACGCTGAACCACGAGGAGGTGGCCAAGGCGCTCGAGGAGGGCGTGCGCTTCGCCGAAGCGCTGACGCCGACCTCGGTCGCCGTCGACCGGCACGGCCATGCCGTGGCTCTGCACGCCAGGCGCGCGGATGGCAGCGAGGCGGTGCTCCCCGCCCGCGCGATCCTGGTCGCCGCCGGCACTCAGCCCAACACGGTGCTCGCCCGCGAGGACGGGCGCATTCGACTGGACGGCAAATATTTCGCCGCCATCGACGAGACCGGCGCGCCGGTTGCGCCGGAGCGCGCCCTGAGCAAGCCCGAGTCCGCCCACGTGCTGATGCACCGGGCCGAGAACGGGCGCTTCATCAGCTTCTTCGGGGATCTCCATCCGAGCTTCTTCGGCAATGTCGTCAAGGCGATGGGCAGCGCGCGCCGCGGCTATCCGCTGGTCTCCAGGCTGCTCGCCGCGGCCGCGCCCGCCGCCGAACCGGGCCTGCTCGGGCGTTGCCGCGCCCAGCTCACCGCCCGGGTGCACCAGGTACATCGGCTGACCCCGACCATCGTCGAGGTCGTCATCCACGCCCCCGCGGCTGCCCGCGCCTTCCGCCCGGGCCAGTTCTTCCGCCTGCAGAACTACGAGAGCAGCGCCGCCCGGCTCGACGAGCCCGGGATCGGTGCCACCATCCTCGGGATGGAAGGGCTGGCAATGACCGGCGCCTGGACCGACCCCGAAGCGGGACTGGTGTCGGTCATCGCCCTGGAGATGGGGGGCAGCTCCGATCTGTGCGCGCTGCTCAGACCCGGTGAGCCGGTGGTGCTGATGGGGCCGACCGGCATGCCCACCGAGATCGCCGCCGGCACCACTGTCTGCCTCGTCGGCGGCGGCCTGGGCAACGCCGTGCTGTTCAGCATCGGTGCCGCGCTGCGCGCCGCCGGCACGCGCGTGCTCTATTTCGCCGGCTACAAGAAGGGGATCGACCGCTACAAGGTCGAGGAGATCGAGCGCGCGGCCGACGCCATCGTCTGGTGCTGCGACGAGGCGCCGGGCTTCACCCCGACGCGGGCGCAGGACCGCAGCTTCGTCGGCAACATCGTCCAGGCCATGGCCGCATACGGCGCCGGCTCGCTCGGCGCGCAGGACGTGCCGCTGGCCGATGCGGAGCATTTCATCGTCATCGGCTCGGATCGCATGATGCAGGCCGTGGGAGCGGCTCGCCACGCCGTCCTCGCGCCCTATCTCAGGCCCGGCCACACCGCGATCGGCTCCATCAACAGCCCGATGCAATGCATGATGAAGGAAGTCTGCGCCCAGTGCCTGCAGCCCCATGTCGATCCGCAGACCGGGGCGCGCAGCGTCGTGTTCTCCTGTTTCAATCAGGATCAGGCGCTGGACCGGGTGGACTTTCCCGCGCTGCATGAACGGCTGGGCCAGAACAGCCTGCACGAGAAGCTGACCGCGCTCTGGGTCGATCGCGCGCTGCGCCAGCTGCGCGCTCGCCCGGCACTCGCGGCGGAGTGACCGGCCAGGCCGCAGCCGATGCCCGAGTGATCCCCTGCCGCCGCCGGTATCATTCCTCGCGGCGCGGACGGGAGAGCAGCGCCGTCATCACCTCGGGGAGCGTCATCCGCCCGCTCAACAGATCCGCGACGGCGGCGCAGATCGGCAACTCCAGTCCCACGGTCCGGGCGCGGGCGCGGAGTGCAGGCGCCGTCGCCACCCCTTCGGTGACCGCGTCGCGGCCGGCGAGTATGGCGGCCAGCGGTTCGCCGCGGCCGAGGGCGAGGCCGAGACTGTAATTGCGGCTGGCGGGCCCGGTGCAGGTCAGCAGCAGATCGCCGAGGCCGGACAGGCCGGCCACCGTCTCCGCCCGGCCGCCCAGCGCGGCGACCAGGCGCGCGATCTCGGCCAGGCCCCGCGTGATCAGGGCGGCGCGCGCATTCTCGCCCAGGCCGGCACCGGCGACGGTCCCGGCGGCGATGGCGATGACGTTCTTCGCCGCGCCGCCAAGCTGCGCGCCGACCGGATCGTCGTTGCCGTAGAGGCGGAATGTCGGCGTGGCGAGACGCTCGGCGATCCGGCCGCGCAAGGCCGGATCGGCGGCGGCGACCACGGCAGCGGCCGGCAGGCCGGCGGCGATTTCGTGGGCGAAGTTCGGGCCGGTCAGCACCGCGGCGGGGCGGGCCGGGTCGAGTTCGGCCAGCACTTCCAGGGGCAGCGCCAGCGTCCCGGCTTCGACCCCCTTCGCGCAGATCACCGCCGCACCTTCGGGAAGGCGCGCGGCCA
>JAKAZO010000067.1 GCA_021815825.1 Pseudomonadota bacterium | reverse complement strand
TGCGACGACTCCCGGGTGGATGACGGTTCACACCGCGTGGATCATGTCTGAATGCCACGTGGTTCAGGCCTGTGTCGATCTCAGCCGATAGCCGACACCGGGTTCATTGACGATGACGTTGCCAGGGCCCAGTTTGCGGCGGAGTTGCCAGACCGAGACACGAAGATAGTTTATATCTTCGGCATGGGCATGACCCCAGAGTGCGACGAGCAATTGCCGGTGTGTCAGCACCCGGCCGTCGTGGCGTGCGAGCAGGGCCAGGAGCGCGAACTCGCGTCGGGTGAGCGCCAGCGGCGCACCGCTGCGCCGAACCTCGTGGCGCGCCAGGTCGATCTCGATGTCCCCCGCATGGATGGTGCCCGCCTCGTCGATCGACGCGGTTTGGCGCCGAAGCGCCGCGCGTAAGCGGGCGAGAAGTTCGCCAAGCGCGAAGGGCTTTTCGACGTAATCGTCGGCGCCGCCATCGAGGGCGGCGATCTTCTCTGCCTCACGCTCGCGTGCCGAGAGCACGATCACCGGGACCGCGCTGAAGTCCCGCAGCCGGCGCAGCACCTCCTGCCCATCGAGGTCGGGTAGGCCGAGATCGAGCAGTACGAGATCGGGTGCGCCATTGGCGGCAAGACGCAGGCCTTCGGCGCCGCTCTCCGCCCGCGCCACCACATAGCCCGCCGCTTCCAGCGCAGGGCCGAGGAAGCGATGGATCTGCTTTTCGTCGTCGATCACCAAAATTTGAGGGGCCGCGTTCATTGGGGCGCTCCGGCCTGCGGTGCAACCGAGGGCAGGCGGAGTGTGATGACGGTGCCGGGGAACCCATCCGGCGGAGCGTCCGGCCGCGGGCTCGCAGCCGCGATATGCCCCCCCATCGCCTCGACGAAGCCGCGCGCGATTGCAAGACCCAGCCCGGTGCCAGGGGCGACCCGGTCGCCGCGCCGCGCGCGGTAGAAGCTGTCGAAGATGTGCGGCAGATCCTCCGCGGCGATGCCGACCCCCTCATCGGTGACGCGGAGGGCCACCTCGTCGCCCTCTTGCCTCGCCACGACCGAGGTGAAGCTGTTGGCCGGCGCGTATTTCAGGGCGTTGTCGAGGATATTCGCCAGCACCTGCTCGAGCAGGACCGGATCAGCGAGCACCGGCGGCACCGCCGGCGGGATGTTGACCGAAATCAGCAGACCGTCATCGAGCCGCGCGATCGCCCCCTCCACCACCTCCGTGAGGTCGGTGGCCACGAGCCGGGGTACGATCTCGCCGCTCTCCAGCCGGGTCATGTCCGTGATATTGGTGAGGAAGCGGTGCATCCGCGTGGTATCCTGCTCGATGCTTCCGAGCAGGTCGGCGCGCGTGGCGGGCTCCAGATGATCCCATGCCGTGCGCAGAGTTTCGGCGGCGCCGCGGATCGCGGTCAACGGCGTACGCAGGTCGTGTGATAGCGAGGAGAGCAGCGCCGTTCGCAGTCGCTGCGTTTCCGATTGGGCGGCACTGCGCGCCGCCTCGCCGGCCAGGCGCAGCCGCTCGAGGGCGACCGCGCCGAGATCCGCGAGCGCGGCGAGCGCCTGCAGCGCTGGTGCGGCAAGCCGGGCCTCGCCGGCGACGCCGATCACCCCAAGCGTGCCCCGCGCCGTGGTCAGCGGCTGGAACCGCCAGGCCGAGCCGGGCAAGGTCGCGGTGCCGGCGCCGGCGGGCTCGCCGCGCGTCAGCGTCCAGCGCGCTGCCGCCTCGGCCGCCTCGTCGAGCGTGGTGCCGGCGGGCACCGCCGCCCGCACGGCCAGATCGCCGCCTTCGCCTGCCATCAGCACCAGCGCCTGTCCCGCCAGCCCGGCGCCCTGGCGCGCCAGCTCGGCGAGCAGTTCGGCCTCGGTTCGCGCCCCACCGAGTGCCCGGCTGAACCCCCCGATACGGCGCAGGCTCTCGATACGGCTCTGCGCCGCCTGCGCCTCCGCGCGCACCCGGCTCGCCATCGCCCCGGTGACCGCCGCCACGATGAGAAACACGAAGACGCCGATAACGTCTTTGGCATCGCTGATGGTCAGCACGTAGAGCGGCGGAATGAAGAATAGATTCCAGCTCAGGAATCCGAGCGCGGCGGCAAAAAGGGCGACACGCAGTCCGTGCAGGCTCGCCGCCACCACCACGGCGGCGAGGAACAGCATGCCCATCGCCTCCTGCGGGATCGCCGCTACCAGCTCGCCAATGAGGATCACCGCTGCGACCAGCAGCGCGCTGACGAGCCATGGCCAGACTCCGGCCGGCAGGTCCGGACGCCGCAGCTTCGGCCGTGTCGGGCCAACCGGGCGGGCGATGACGTGCACGGCGAAAGCCTCGGCGTGGCGGACGAGGCGTTGCGACAGGCCGCGTCCCGTCAGCCATCGCCATGGCGAGGGCCCATCGCGGCCGATGACGATCTGCGTCACGTTGTGCTGGCGCGCCGCCGCGAGCGCCAGCGCGATGACGTCGGTGCCGGTGATGGTCTCGATCTCCGCGCCGAGCTGCTCGGCGAGGGAGAGGACGGTGCGCATGTCCGCGAGCCCGCCCGGCCGCTCGATGTGCAACACGAGCCACGGTGCCCGCAGCGCTTCCGCCAGCCGCGCCGCGTGGCGGATGACGGCCTCGGCGTCGCTCCCTCCGCCCTTCGCGTCGGGCGTGATCAGCGCCAGCACGCGCTCGCCCACCGGCCACGGGCCGGCGATCGCTTTGGCGCGCATATAGCTGACGATGTCGGCATCGACATGCTGCGCCACGCGACGCAACGCCATCTCGCGGAGAGCGGCGAGGTTGCCTTCGCGGAAGAAGCCGCCCAGCGCGCGGCGCGCCGTCTCCGGCGGATAGACCCGTCCCTCGGCGAGGCGGGCGCGTAGCTCCGCTGGCGGCAGGTCGATCACCTCGATATCGGCGGCGAGGGCCAGCACGCGGTCAGGAATGGTTTCGGCCACGCGCACGCCGGTGATGCGTGCGATTGCGTCGTTCAGGCTTTCAAGATGCTGGATGTTGAGCGTCGACCAGACATCGATGCCGGCCTCGAGAAGCTCCGCGGCGTCTTCCCATCGCTTGGCGTGGCGGCTGCCCGGAACATTCGTGTGCGCCAACTCGTCGAGCAGCAGCAGGGCCGGGCGGCGGGCGAGCGCGCCATCGAGATCGAACTCCTCGATCTCGCGGCCCCGATAGGCAAGCCGCCGACGGGGCAGGACAGGCAGCTCGCCGATCTGTGCCGCGGTTTCACCCCGGCCGTGCGTTTCGACGAGACCGACCACGACATCGATCCCCTCGTCGCGCTTGCGCCGGCCTGCCGCCAGCATTTCCCAGGTCTTGCCGACGCCGGGCGCCATGCCAAGAAAGATCTTCAGCCGCCCCTTGCCCTCGCGCGCCGCGGCGAGGATCAGCGCGTCGGGGTCCGGACGGCGGTCATCATCCTCGCGCGTCATGTCCTTATTGTAGCGTCGGGCTACGGCGCGCGCACCTCGTCCAGTGCGCGGTTCAGCTCCAGTACGTTCACCCGCTTCTCACCGAAGAATCCCAGGGTGGGCATCCGGGTGTGGGCGGCAAGCAGGCCACTGACCGTTGCCATGGGCAAGTTCCGCGCGGCGGCGACGCGGGCGACCTGGCGGGCGGCATTGGCCGGGGATATCTCCGGATCGAGACCGGAGCCGGAGCTGGTCACGGCATCCGCTGGCACCGGTGCCGCGCCAGCCGTCGCGAGATCGGCTTTGACGCGATCGATCAGCGCCTTGGCCGTCGGCGCGAGGTTGGAGCCGCCGGAGTTGTCGGCCGAATACGGGACCGGCACGGTCTTGGATGGATCCTTGGGATCCGGTTCGGTCGTCGCCGAGGGGCGGGGATGGAAATAGCGCGCCGTCGTGAAGTTCTGCCCGATCAGCGCGGAGCCGATGATTTTTCCGTCCTGTGCGACCAGGCTGCCACGGGCCTGGAAGGGAAAGACGGCGGTGGCGAGCCCGGTCATCGCCAATGGCACGACAACTCCGGTGAGCAGGGTGAGCAGCAGGACGAGAAACGCGGCGGGGCGGAGTTCGCGGATCATCGCTTGCCTCCTTCAGGCCAGCCCGGCGAGGGCGAGCAGCATGTCGATGAGCTTGATGCCCACGAACGGCGCCACGATACCGCCCAGTCCGTAGACCAGCAGATTGCGCCGCAGCAGCGCCGAGGCGCCGATCGGGCGGAAGCGTACGCCACGCAACGCCAGCGGCACGAGGGCGACAATGATCAGCGCGTTGAAGATCACTGCCGCGAGAATCGCCGATTGCGGCGAGGCCAGGTGCATCACGTTGAGCGCCCCGAGCTCCGGGTAGGCGGCGACGAAGATGGCCGGCAGGATGGCGAAATATTTGGAAATATCGTTGGCGATCGAGAACGTGGTCAGCGCGCCGCGGGTGATGAGAAGCTGCTTGCCGATCTCCACCACCTCGATCAGCTTGGTCGGGTCGCTGTCGAGATCAACCATGTTGCCGGCTTCGCGCGCCGCCTGCGTGCCGGTTTGCATCGCCATCCCGACATCGGCCTGGGCCAGCGCGGGCGCGTCGTTGGTACCGTCGCCGGCCATGGCCACGAGACGCCCTTCCCCCTGAACCCGACGGATATAGGTCAGCTTGTCCTGCGGTGTGGCCTCGGCGATGAAGTCATCGACCCCGGCCTCGCTGGCGATGGCGGCGGCGGTGAGGCGGTTGTCGCCGGTGACCATCACGGTGCGGATACCCATCCGCCGCAGTTCGGCGAAGCGCTCGCGGATGCCGGACTTGACGATGTCCTTGAGTTCGATTGCCCCGATCAGTTGCTTGTCGCGGGCGACCGCGAGCGGTGTGCCGCCGGCGCGAGCGATGCGCTCGACGGCGGCGGTGAACGCGGCCGGCGCGGCTGCCCCGCCAAGCCATTGCAGAACCGAATCGACGGCGCCCTTGCGCCAGGAATGGCCGTCGTGATCGAGTCCCGACAGGCGCGTCTGCGCGCTGAAGGGCACGATCGCGGCCGTCTCGGGCCGTGTTGGCGAGATGGCGTAGCGGTCGCGCGCAAAGGCGAGGATCGAACGGCCTTCCGGCGTGTCGTCGCCGAGACTGGCCAACACCACCGCTTCGGCCAGGTCGCGTTCGCTCACGCCCGGTGCCGGAATGAATGCGGCGGCCATCCGGTTGCCGAGAGTGATGGTGCCCGTCTTGTCGAGGAGCAGCGTATCGACGTCGCCGGCCGCCTCGACCGCGCGTCCGGAGGTCGCCATGACGTTGAAACGCACCAGCCGATCCATTCCGGCGATTCCGATGGCCGAGAGCAGCCCGCCGATGGTCGTCGGGATCAGGCAGACGAGAAGGGCGGCGAGCACCGGCACGCCCAGGACCGTTCCGGAATAGTGCGCGAGCCCGACCAGGGTCACCACGGCGATCAGAAAGATGATGGTCAGGCCGGCGAGCAGGATGTCCAACGCGATCTCGTTCGGCGTCTTGCGTCGTTCCGCACCTTCGACCAGCCGGATCATGCGGTCGAGGAAGGTGGCGCCGGGTGCGGCGGTGATGCGCACCACCAGCCAGTCGGACACGACCTGGGTGCCGCCGGTCACCGCGCTGCGATCGCCGCCCGCCTCGCGGATGACCGGAGCGGACTCGCCGGTGATCGCGCTTTCGTTCACGCTCGCCATGCCTTCGACGACCTCGCCGTCGGACGGTATCAAGTCTCCGGCCTCGACCAGGACGTGATCGCCCACGGTCAGATCGTTCGCCCGCGCCGGCTCGAAGAGTGCCCGATCGGCGGGATTGAGCAGGCGTTTCGCCAGCGTCTCGGTGCGTGCCCGGCGCAAGCTGTCCGCCCGTGCCCGCCCGCGCCCTTCCGCCACGGCCTCGGCGAAGGTCGCGAACAGCACCGTCAGCCACAGGAACGCGGCGATGGCGAGCGCGAAGCCCCAGGGCGCGCCGGTCGCGACATTGCGCAGCCCCAGCACGGTGACCAGGGCCGAGATCACTTCGGTGACGAAGATCACCGGATTGCGGGCCAGCTGCCGCGGATCGAGCTTGCGCACGGCATCGCTCATGGCGCGGGTGAGGATCGGGCCGTCGAACAGGGCGAGAGCGGCGGCCTTCGAGTGCGTGGCCATCCCGTGTCTCCTCAATAAATCTTGCCGGCGAACAGGACGAAATGCTCCGCGAGCGGGCCGAGCGAGAGGGCAGGCATGAATTGCAGCCCGCCCATAATCATGATCACGCCGACGAGAAGTCCGACGAAGAGCGGGCCATGGGTCGGGAACGTGCCGCCCGAAGCGGGCACCTTCACCTTCGCCGCGAGCGAGCCGGCCAGGGCGAGCACCGGAACGAGGAACGCGTAGCGACCAAGCAGCATGGCGATGCCGAGCGTCGTGTCGAGCCATGGCGTGTCCGCCGATAGCCCGGCGAAGGCGCTGCCGTTGTTGCCGGTGGCGGAGCTGTAGGCGTAGAGCATTTCCGAGAGCCCATGCGGGCCGGCATTGCCGAGCGAGACGGTCGCCTGCGGCAGCACGAGCGACAAAGCGGTGCCGCCCAGAATGGAGAAGGGCAGGATCAGCACGGCCAGCATGGCGAGCTTGACCTCCTTCGCCTGGATCTTCTTGCCGAGATATTCCGGGGTGCGCCCGACCATCAGTCCCGCGACAAAAACGGCGAGCAGGGCAAACACGAGCAGGCCATAAAGACCGGAGCCCACGCCACCGGGCACGATCTCGCCGAGCTGCACCAGGAACATCGGCACCATGCCGCCGAGCGGCATGAAGCTGTCCAGCATCGCATTCACCGCGCCGCATGAGGTTGCGGTGGTGATGACGTTGAACAGCACCGAGAGGGGAATGCCGAAGCGGATCTCCTTGCCTTCGAGATTGCCTTGAGCCGGGTCGACGCCGAGCGTAGTCAGGAGCGGATTGGCATGCGCTTCGGCCGCGTAGGTAAAAGCGATCGCGGTGACGACGAAAATCCCGATGACCGCCAGAAGCGCGTATCCCTGGCGTTGATCGCCGACGATGCGCCCGAAGGTGAAGGTGAGACCGATCGGGATCAGGAAGACGAGAAGCGTTTCCAGAAGGTTCGACCAGGCATTGGGATTCTCGAACGGATGGGCGCTGTTGGCGTTGAAGTAGCCGCCGCCATTCGTGCCGAGCTCCTTGATCGCTTCCATCAGCGCCACCGGGCCCATCGAGATGCTCTGCTGCGCACCCTCGAGCGTGGTCGCATCGGCGTGCGTTGCAAGGGTCTGCGGCACGCCGAGCGCGACGAGCGCGAGACCGGCGACGATGGCGATCGGCAGCAGCACATAGAGAACGATGCGCGTGAGATCGGCCCAGAAATTCCCCAGCGTTTCCATCCCGCCACGGGCAAAGGCACGCGAGACGGCGACCGCAGCGGCGATGCCCGTGCCGGCGGAGACGAACATGTGCGAGGTCAGACCCCACATCTGGCTGCCAGGCGAGAGCGTGGTCTCCCCGCTATATGCCTGCCAGTTCGTATTGGTGACGAAACTCATCGCCGTGTTGAAGGCAAGGCGGGGCGACATTCCGGCCAGGTGGTCCGGATTGAGCGGCAGGAACCATTGCAGCCGCAGCATGGCGTAGAGCATCAGGAAATGCAGCGCGTTCAGGAGCAGCAAGGCGGCGGCATAGGATTGCCAGCCCATGCCGCGCCCCGGATCGACGCCGGCGGCGGCATAGAGCCCGCGCTCCAGCGGGGCAAGGAGTGGGTGCAGGAAGGTCCGCTCGCCTTCGACGACGCGGGCGATGTGGTACCCGACCGGCCAGGCGGCGAGGAGGATCAGGGCAAGCGCGAGCGCGATTTCGGCCCAGCCGCTGATGGTCATGGGCGTCTCCCTCAGATCAGATCTTCAGGTCGGATCAGGGCCCAGAGCAGATAGACGAGAAGGGCGAGCGACACGCCGCCGCCGAGGAGGAGGTCCAGCATCGCTCAGATCCGTCCGCAAAGCATCGCATACCCGACCATCAGCAGAATGCCGCCGGCGCCGAGCAGGATAAAAATCAGATCGAACATGAGCCATGATCCCGATGCGTTCGTGGGATCGGGATCATGGCCCGCCAGGGCGTCAAAGCGCCATCCGCAATCACGGGGCAAGCCGTCAAGCGGAAATCAAAATCTGCCGCAGGAGCACGGGCAGGGCGGCCGTTGGGCGGGCCAGGGACGGGAGGCGAGGCGAGGCGAGGCGGGGCGGGGTTGAGCCGGTGTGCCGGGATGGGATCCGCCGACCCGCATCCCGGCGGTCAGCCGATCAGCCGAAGGCGCAGCCGCTCTTCAGGCCGAGACGCTTGAGGATCGAGGCGGCCGGACAGATTCCGGTGAAGCTCGACTGCAGCATGTTCAGACCGATGAAGGTCGTCAGCAGGAGGAAATAGGGACTGACGAAATACGTTAGGGCCACGCTCAGCAAGACCATGATCCCAGCAAAGCGAAGGACAGCAACATCAACGTTCATCGTGGCGACTCCTCTTGTTATAGAAAACAATCGTTGTTCGAGCTTAGTTGGTTTCCTTGAGCTTGGCGATATTGAGCTGCTTCAGCATGAAACGCTCGTAGAATGGTTCGTTCGTTCCGGTACGGACCTTGCGCATGAAGTATTTCTCGAAGCCGATCTTGGCAAGATGGACCCACGTGCCGGACGAGGCCCAGTTCACATTGCGCGGCGGAATCTGGGGCTGGGCGACGAAGGCAACGCCGCCGTCGCCGAAATCGGCGAGGCAGACGGCGTTCCATGTGGCGCGCGCGCCCGGTGTACCGCCGCGCAGCAATGTGCCGATATTGTTGGCCGTCGCTGTGACCATCGACTCGATCATGAAGCCGGTCTTCGGCACGCCGACCGGGACCGGTGTCGACCCGACCGGCGGGATGGCGATGCCGACGCCAATGCCGAACACGTTCGGATAGGTTGGATTGCGCTGGTGCTCATCGACGATCACGAAGCCGCGCGGGTTCACCAACTTCTCCAACCCGCGCACCGCGGCGACGCCGCGGAAGGCGGGCATCATCACCGAATAGGCGAACGGCAGCTCGTGCGTCTTGCGCACCGAGCCGTCTTCGGCGACTTCCTCGACGACCATCGTTCCCGCACGGACCTCCTTGACGCGCGCATTGGTGATGAACTTGATATGCCGGTCGCGGAACTCGCCTTCGAGCAGGTCCTTGGTATTGCCCACGCCATCGAGGCCGAGATGGCCGACATAGGGCTCGGAGGTGACGAAGGTCATCGGCACCCGGTCGCGCAGCCGCCGCTTGCGCAGTTCGGTCTCCACGATCATGGCGAACTCATAGGCGGGGCCGAAACACGATGCGCCCTGGGCGGCGCCGAATATCGCCGGCCCGGGCTTCTGGCAGAATGCCTCGAAGGCGGTGTGGGCCCGCTCGGCGTGGGTCAATTGGCAGATCGATTCCGTGTGGCCCTCGGGTCCGAACCCGGGAATTTCGTCGAATGCCAGGTCCGGCCCCGTGGCAATGATCAGATAATCATAGGCCACCGTTTCGCCGCTCTCGAGCTCGACCCGGTTCTCCGTCGGGTGCACGCGCTTGGCACCGACATCGATCAGCCGGATCTTTTTGCGCCGGGCGACGTCCGTCAGGTCCACCTCGACGTCGGCGCGCTGGCGCCAGCCCACCGCGACCCAGGGATTGGAGGGCACGAACTGATAGTGGTGACCCTGGCCGATCAGCGTGACTCGATCCTCCTTGCGGGTGTGCAGCACCATTTCCAAGGCCATGGTGGTGCCGGACAGGCCGGCTCCGAGGACGACGATCTCAGCCATAGGGATCTCCTGTTCTTCGTCCGTTTCCTGCCGAAGCCGCGACGCGGCTGACGCTTGACAATATATTCAAACGTCCGTAGATACGCAACCATGAAAGTTGACCCAGTTTTAATGGCCTCGGCGGCCGAGGAGGCGGGGGAGCTGCTGAAGGCGCTCGCCAACCGGCACCGGCTCCTGATCCTGTGCCAGCTTGTGGACGGCGAGCGCTCGGTGGGTGATCTTGCCGGTCGGGTCGGGGTGCGGGATTCGACCGTCTCGCAACATCTGCAGTTGTTGCGAAAGGATGGGCTGGTGCGGGCGCGGCGTGAGGGGCAGACGATCTGGTATTCGGTGGCAAGCGAACCGGCACGGCAGGTGCTGCAGACCTTGTTCAACATCTACTGCGTGCCTACCCCGCTGTGCGCTGAACCGGGGGTCGTGTTGCAGAAGGAGGAAATCTGATGCTGGGACGTTTGTTCGGCCGCCCGTCCCTCGCTGAGGTCACGCCTCACGAGGTCCATGAAGCGCAGGCGCGCGGCGAGGTCCTGCTGATCGACGTCCGTGAGCCGCACGAGCATGCTCACGAGCGCCTTCCGGAGGCTCTGCCGATGCCACTGTCGCGCTTCGACCCGTCTGCGCTGCCCCCCGCGGGGGAGCGCACGATCGTATTGCATTGCCTGGGAGGGCAGCGCTCCGCCACCGCCGCCGCGCGCTGTCACGCTGTGGGGTTGACCAAGGTGGTCAATATGCGCGGCGGGCTGAACGCCTGGAAGGCCGCCTCGCTGCCGACCATCACCGGTCCCATCCATGCTCATCCCCACGGGACGCATCGCTGAGAGCGCCGCCGACGGCCGCTGTGCTTCGCCCGAACCCGTCAGGAATCCATCGATGCGACGCATGATGTTTGCCGCTGCACTGCTCACGGGCTTGCTCCGCGGGCTGCACCCGACGATCGCCTCCGCCGAGCAGGCCTTCACTGTGCGGGCCGAGCCCGTCGCCGATGAAAAGGCGGTTTTCGCGACTGTCGAGAGCCGCAACGTCGTTCCCGCCCGGGCACGCATCGGCGGCACGGTCGTCGCCCTGTCGGTGCGAGAGGGCGACGAGGTGGCCCAGGGGGCCGTAATCGCCCGCGTTGTGGACGAGAAGTTGCAACTTCAGCTCAACTCGCTCGATGCGCAGATCTCCGGGCTGAAATCCCAGCTCGCCGAGGCGCAGACGGATCTGACGCGCGCCGAAACGCTGGCGCGCCAGGGGGCGGTGTCCAAGCAGCAGCTCGACCAAGCCCGAACCGCTTCGGATGTGGCCACCAGCACGCTGCGCGCGCGGATCGCCGAGCGCGCAGTGGTCGCCCAGCAGATGACTGAGGGCGACGTGCTCGCGCCGACCGCCGGGCGCGTGCTCCAGGTGCCGCTCACCAAAGGGAGCGTGGTTCTGCCGGGTGAGGCATTGGCCCGCGTTGCCGAGCAGAACTTCATCTTGCGCCTGCGTGTGCCGGAGCGCGCGGCGCGGTTCCTCAAGGTGGGTGACAAAGTGCGTGTCGATGGTGCTGCGCTAGGCCAGCGCGGCGACGAGTTCGGCACCATCGTTCTGGTCTATCCGCAGATCGAGGAGGGCCGCGTGCTGGCGGATGTCACGGCGGAGGGCGTCGGCGCGTATTTCGTCGGCGAGCGTGTGCGGGTCTGGATCGACGTCGAGCGTCGGCGCGGCTTCCGAATTCCGCGCACGTTCGTGGTCGAGCGGGGCGGGCTCAGCTATGTGCGCCGCCAAGTGGGTGCTGTGGTGAGCGAAGCACCGATCCAGCTCGGGCGCGATCTGCCGACACCGGCGATGCCGGACGGTGTCGAGGTGCTCTCCGGTCTTGCCGACGGCGATGCGCTGGTGGCCCCATGAAGCTCGGCTTCTCCGGGCGCCTGACGCAGGCGAGCGCGCGCTCGCCGCTGACGCCGCTGTTTCTGCTGGTCGCACTCGCAGCCGGGATCGTCGCTCTGCTCACCATCGCGCGCGAGGAGGATCCGCAGATCCACGTGCCGATGGTCGACATGATGGTCAGCGCGAATGGTCTGAAGGCCGAGGATGCGGCCGAGCTCGTGACCAAGCCGCTGGAGACGATCGTCAAGGCAATTCCTGGTGTCGAGCATGTGTACAGCCAGACGCAGGACGACCAGGTGATGGTCACGGCGCGGTTCGTCGTTGGGACCGACGAGGACGCAGCCGTACTCGCCGTCAATAACAAGATCAATGCCAATATCAATCGCATTCCGATCGGCATCCCGCCGCCCTTGATCGTTGGGCGCGGCATCAATGATGTCGCCGCGGTGGTGCTGACGCTGTCGCCGTCACCGGCCGCGGCGGCCCATTGGAGCCAGGCGGATCTCGATCAGCTTGCGCGCAAGCTGCAGACCGATCTGTTGAAAGTTCCGGATATCGGCCTGTCCTACATCGTCGGTACCGATCCCGAGGAGGTTCGGGTCGAGCCGGATCCGGAGAAGCTGTCTCTGTATGGGGTAACCCTGCAGCAGCTCATCGGCAAGGTCCGCGATGCCAACCGCTCGTTCGTGGCCGGTCAGATTCGCGACGCCGGCACGGTACGGACGGTCGCCGCCGGGCAGACACTGCTCGGCATTCCCGACATCGGTCTGCTGATGGTCTCGACGCGGGACAATCGCCCGGTTTACCTCCGCGACGTCGCGCGCGTCGTGGTCGGGGCGGGCCCGGTGGAGAGCCGGGTGTGGAATATCGAGCGCGAGAGTGACGGGAAGTACGGCCGCACGCCGGCGGTGAGTCTCGCGCTCGCCAAACGCCCGGGTGCGAACGCCGTGGTCATGGCCGCCGAGGTGCGGCAGCGTCTCACCCTGCTTCAGGGCCAGCTCATCCCCGCGGACATCCGCGTGAAGATCACCCGCGACTATGGGCGCACCGCCAACGACAAGGCTAATGAGCTGCTGTTCCACCTCGGCCTGGCGACGATCTCGATCGTGGTCCTGATCGCCTTCACGATCGGCTGGAGGGAGGCGGTGGTCACGCTTGTTGTGATCCCGACCACCATTCTGCTCACGCTGTTCGCCGCCAAGCTGATGGGATACACCATCAATCGGGTCTCGCTCTTTGCGCTCATCTTCGCCATCGGCATCCTGGTCGACGACGCGATCGTCGTCGTCGAGAACATCGCCCGGCACTGGGGAATGAACGACGGGCGCAGCCAGATGCAGGCGGCCGTGGAGGCTGTCGCGGAGGTGGGCAACCCGACTGTGGTGGCTACGCTCACGGTGGTCGCAGCCCTGCTGCCGATGCTGTTCGTCTCGGGGCTGATGGGGCCCTATATGGCGCCGATCCCCGCCAATGCCTCGGCGGCGATGCTGTTTTCCTTCTTCGTCGCCATGATCGTCGCGCCCTGGCTGATGCTGAAGCTCGCGCCACGCCCGGTGGCTGGCGTGGCGCACGCGGCCCATGGTGAGGGTGCGCTCGGACGCATCTATCGGCGGATCGCCGGTCCAGTGATCAAAAGTCGCGCCCGTGCCTGGGTGTTTCTTCTCAGTGTCGGGGCTGCGACGATTGCGGTCTGCGTGCTTTTCTACACTGAGACTGTCACGGTCAAGCTGCTGCCGTTCGACAACAAGTCGGAGCTGACCGTCCTCGTCGACCTCCCGGCGGGCGCGAGTCTGGAGGATAGTGAGCAGGCGTTGCTGGCGGCCGCCCAGATCACCGAATCCCTGCCCGAGGTCGAGTCGATCCAGGTCTATGCCGGCACTGCGCAACCGTTCGACTTCAATGGTCTGGTCCGTCACTACTATGCTCGCGAGGGCCAGGCGATGGGCGACCTGCACGTTGCGCTGCAGCCGAAGGATGCGCGGGCGCGCTCCAGCCACGCCATTGCCCTCGATCTGCGTCAGCGCCTCGCTGTGGTGAAGCTGCCGGCAGGTGGGGTTTTGAAGGTGGTGGAGGTGCCACCCGGGCCGCCGGTTCTATCGACCCTCCTCGCCGAGATCTACGGCGCCGACCAGGCGACCCGCCGCGCCGTCGCGGAGCAGCTGAAGGGGATCTTCCGCTCAGTACCCTATATCGTCGACATCGACGACAGCTATCGCCAACGCCCGCCGCGGCTTCGGATCTCCATCGATCAGGAGCAGCTGGAATATTTCGGTGTCGAGCAGAGCGATGTCTACGACACGATCCAGGCGCTGTTCGGAGGTGTACCGGTCGGATATTCCTACCGCGGCGAGAACCGCTACCCGATCGACATCGTCGTCGGGCTGCCCAAGCGCGACGAAAGCTGGAACGAGCGTCTTGCCTCGACGCCGGTGCCGGCGAATACGCTGCCGGGAAGCAAGACGGTCGTCGAGCTCGGCCAGGTCGTCAACGCGACGACGACCGAGGGCTCGCGAATTCTGTTCCGGCGCGACGGGCACTATGCGGACATGGTCACGGCGGAGCTGGCCGGGCGATTCGAGGCGCCGATCTATGGCATGCTGGCGGTGGACCGGCTCGTCGCCGAGCATGACTGGGGCAAGGTGCCGCGGCCAGTGGTGTCCCTGCGAGGCCAGCCCGACGACGAGAGCCATCCGACGCTGCTCTGGGACGGGGAATGGGAGATCACCTATGTCACCTTCCGTGACATGGGCGCGGCATTCGGCGTCGCGATGCTGGGCATCTACATCCTGGTGGTCGCTCAGTTCCGCAGCTTCAAACTGCCGTTGGTGATCCTGACGCCGATTCCGCTGACGCTCATCGGCATCGTGCTGGGCCATTGGGCGTTTGGGGCGCCGTTCACCGCGACGTCGATGATCGGCTTCATCGCGTTGGCCGGGATTATCGTGCGCAATTCCATCCTGCTCGTCGATTTTATCCGCCATGACGCGGGGCACGGCAAGACGCTGCGCGAGGTGCTGGCCGATGCTGGCGCAATCCGCTTCCGGCCAATCCTGCTCACGGCCCTGGCGGCGATGATCGGAGCGGCGACGATCCTGCTCGATCCGATTTTTCAGGGGCTCGCGATTTCGCTCCTGTTCGGTCTGGCGTCCTCGACGTTGCTCACGGTGCTGGTGATTCCAGCGATCTACGTGGTTCTGCGCCATCCCGATGCCATCTTTGGACACGCCGGGCCGCCGCCCAAGCTGTAACGCGACGCCAACAGAGGGAGTTCGACGAATGTACCAGGACTGGCCCAAGATCGCTCAGGACATGACCGGCGTTGTGCGAGAGTTGCGCGGTGGTGCGCCGGACGTGATGAAGTCATTTTCGGCACTTGCGCGCGCTGCGCTCGACGGTACGGCGCTGGACGCCAAGACGAAAGAGCTGATTGCGCTCGCGATCTCGGTCGCGGTGCGATGCGATGCCTGCGTGGCGTTCCATGCCGAGGCCGCGGTGAAGCGAGGCGCGACGCGCGAGGAGGTCTTGGAAGCGATGGGGATGGCGGTTTATATGGGAGCGGGCCCGTCGGTGATGTATGCCGCGCAGGCGGTGGAGGCATTCGAACAGTTCCGTGCCCGCGCGACCGCGGAGAAGGCTTGACCACAACAGGCGATGAGCGCGCCTTCACATTCTGATAGTCACACACGCGAATAAGGAGAACGACATGGAGGAAGTCCAACCCCGCCGCAGCGCCCTCAAGGCGTTCGGCCTGTCCCTCGCGGCCGCCGCGGTCATCGGGGGCAGGGAGGCCGAGGCTGCTACAATGGCGAGCTTGGTCCCGGAAGGGGCGAAGAATCTGCGCGACCTTCAGGCGCGGCTCGCGCGCGCGCCGCGGCGGCGCGATTACAAGACGTCATCGATGGTACTGACCGATGCAAAGGACTGGGACCAGGAGGCACTGGCTGAACTGATCGCCTACAAAGGTAAATTCAAGCAGATCTGGGATAACGTCGCGATCGACGGACCGTGGCTCAACCTGATGCGCAATGCGCTCAACACGCAGATATGGTCGTTCCATCACCCCGACTATCTCGCGGTTTCCGGCACCCATAGCCTTGCCCATCTCGCGCTGTTCGATCAGGCGATGTGGGAGAAATATTCGCTGCCCCGGCTGGCCGGTGAGAAGTTCAAGACCAACACACTCATCATCGATCATTCGGAAGGCAAGGACCCGAAGGATTTCGAGAAGCCGGACGGTCTCTTTTCGCCGGCCGAGACGACGATTCCAGTCCTGCAGCGCCGCGGCGTCGTGTTCCTCGCCTGCCACAACGCGATCTGGGAGATCAGCGAGCGGCTGATCAAGATGGACATCAACCCTGACAAGCTTGCGCACGATGCCATGTGCGCGGAGCTCACGAATCACCTGATCCCCGGTTGCGTGCTGACGCCGGGCGTGGTCGGCACGGCGCTCGAGCTGCAGCTTGCCGGCTTTCAGTACGCGAAATGAGGCGCTGGGTTTCGGATCTGCAGCGCGGCCTCGCCGCCGCGCTGCTTCTGATCGCGGGC
>JAKAZO010000066.1:11565-16402 GCA_021815825.1 Pseudomonadota bacterium | reverse complement strand
CGCGGCCCGATCCAGTCCGCCGATGACGCCGCCGCGCGCCGGCGTGCCGGGATAACCGCGCGCCGCCACCACCACAGCAATCGAGGCGCGGTCCGACCAGCGCAGATCGAAATCCGCCAGCTCCCCGTCGCAGGCGGCCAGCAGCGCCGCCAGCAGGTCCGAGCGCAGGCGCAACACCAGGGCCTGGCACTCGGGATCGCCGAAGCGCACATTGAACTCGATCAGCTTTGGCCCGTCCGCGGTCAGCATGAGCCCGGCGAACAGGATGCCGCGGAACGGCGTACCGCGCGCGGCCATTTCGGCCAGGGCGGGGCGGATGATGTGCGCCATCGCCGCGTCGGCCAGCGCCGGGGTGAAGGCGGGCGGCGGCGAATAGGCGCCCATGCCGCCGGTGTTCGGCCCGGTATCGCCCTCGCCGACCCGCTTATGGTCCTGCGCCGCGCCGAGAAACACGGCCTCGGTGCCGTCGCAGAGGGCGAACAGCGAGACCTCCTCGCCGAACAGGCACTCCTCGATGACCAGGCTCGCGCCGGCCTCACCGAGCGTACGCTCGGCCAGGAACGCGGCGATCGCCGCTTCGGCTTCAGCCTCGCTCTCTGCCACCACCACGCCCTTGCCGGCGGCCAGCCCGTCCGCCTTGACGACGATCGGCGCGCCACGCCGGCGGATGAATTCGACCGCTCCGGCGACGTCCGCGAAGCGCTCCCAGCGTGCGGTCGGGATGCCGGCGGCATCGGCGATCTCTTTGGCGAAGCTCTTGCTTCCCTCGAGGCGCGCTGCCGCCGCCGAAGGGCCGCAGCAACGGATGCCGGCGGCCGCCAGCGCATCGGCCAGCCCGGCGACCAGCGGCGCCTCTGGCCCGGGCAGCACGAGATCCGCACGGTTCTCGCGCGCGAAGGCGACCAGCGCAGCAATGTCGCTGGCGCCGATCGGCACATTCTCAGCCAGTGTCGCGGTGCCAGGGTTGCCCGGAGCACACCAAAGCTTGGTCAGCAGGGGGCTGGCCGAGAGCGCCCAGCAAAGCGCGTGCTCGCGTCCGCCCGATCCGACCACCAGCACCCGCATGCGATCCCCCTGTTCTGCCGGCTCCGCGCATAGCATAGGCTGGTGCCATGAACGACGCCCAGACCCAGCCGTCGAGCGGCAATCTGCCCGAATTCACCGTCTCCGAGATCGCCGGGGCGGTGAAGCGCACCCTGGAGACCGCCTTTGCCCGTATCCGCGTGCGCGGCGAACTGACCGAGGTCAAGCGCTACCCGTCCGGCCACATCTATTTCTCGCTCAAGGACGAGGGCGGCAAGCTTGCCGCCGTGGCATGGCGCTCGGCGGTGTCGCGGCTCGGGCTGGTGCCGGAGAATGGCATCGAGGTCATCGCCACCGGGCGGATCTCGGCCTATGGCGAGCGCTCCAGCTATCAGCTCATTGTCGAGCGGCTCGAATATGCCGGCGTCGGCGCTTTGCTCGCGCGCATCGACGCGCTGCGCCTGAAGCTCGCCGCGGAGGGACTGTTCGAGCGCCGGCGTAGCCTGCCGTTGCTGCCGCGCGTGATCGGGGTCGTCAGTTCCGAGCAGGGGGCGGTGATCCAGGACATCCGAACCACGATCGCCCGCCGATTCCCGCGTCCGATCCTGCTCTGGCCGGTACCCGTCCAGGGGGAGGGCGCGGCCGAGCGAATCGCCGCCGCCATCCACGGCTTCTCGGCGCTGCCGGAGCACGGCACGGTGCCGCGGCCGGACGTGCTGATCGTCGCCCGCGGTGGCGGCAGCCTTGAAGACCTGATGGCCTTCAACGACGAGGCGGTGGTGCGCGCCGCCGCCGCATGCACCATCCCGCTGATTTCCGCGGTCGGTCACGAGACCGACACGACGCTGATCGACCATGCGGCCGACCGCCGCGCGCCGACGCCGACGGCGGCGGCCGAGCTGGCCGTGCCCGTGCGTGCAGAACTCCTCGCCGATCTGCAGCACCGCGCCGCCCGGCTCGCCGCCGCCGCCAATGCGGTGGTCAAGGATCGGCGCCTGCGCCTGAGCGCCGCCGCGCGGGCTCTGCCGGATCTGCCCGCGCTGCTCGGCACCTCCCGCCAGCGGCTCGATGACCGGTCCGAGCGTCTGGCGTTGGCGCTGCCCAACCTGGTCGTGGCGCGCCGCGCCGCGCTCGATCGTCTTGCCGCTCGCCTGCCCGCGCCGCGTGCGCTGCTCGATGCGCGCGTGGCGGCGCTCGCCTTGCTCGGCCAGCGCCTCGGCGCCGCCTTGCGCCACACCATTGCGGCTCGCCGCCAGCGCGCCGCGCCGGCGATGGCACGCCTGAGCCCGGCGCCGCTCATCGCGCGCCTGCGTGAGGCCGGCGCGCGTCTGGACGGGCTCGGTGCGCGACTCGCCTCCGTCTCTCACGAGGCGGTGCTGGCCCGAGGCTTCGCTCTCGTACTGGATGGCAGCGGCAGGCTGCTCACCCGCGCAGCTGAGGTGGCGCCGGGGGCACGGCTGCGCCTGCGCTTCGCGGATGGCGAGGTTGCAGCCAGGGCCGAACGCGGCGCGGCCCCGCCGGGGCAAAGGGCGCTGCCGCTGTAACGGCCAGACGAGGGCAGCGGCCCGGGTGCGATCGCGCTTTGACGCCGGCGGCTGCCCGGCTAGGTTGCCGCCATGGATCAGGACAATCTGCGCACCATCATCGAGACCGATGTCGCTATCATCGGCGCCGGACCGGTCGGCCTGTTCGCGGCGTTCGAATGCGGCATGCTCCGCCTGTCCTGCGTTCTGATCGACGCGTTGGACGCCCCGGGCGGGCAGTGCACGGCGCTCTATCCAGAGAAGCCGATCTACGACATTCCGGGCTTTCCGCTGGTCGAGGCTGGGGCGCTGATCGAGCGGCTGGAGGAGCAGATCGCGCCCTTCAAGGTGCCGCGCCTGCTCGGGCGGCGCGTCGAGCGGCTGGCCGGCGCGGCCGGCGCGTTCGAGCTCGGCACCGATGCGGGGGACATGGTGCGGGCGAAGGCCGTGATCGTCGCCGCCGGCGCCGGGGCCTTCGGACCGAACCGGCCGCCGCTCGCCGACCTCGCCGCCTATGAGGCGAGCGGCGCTGTGCAATACTATGTCCGCAAGCGCGAGGATTTCCGCGGCCGGCGCGTGGTGATCGCGGGCGGCGGGGATTCGGCGGTTGACTGGGCGCTGGCCTTGCGCGGCATCGCGGCCGAGATTCTCGTCGTCCATCGCCGCCCGCGATTCCGCGCCGCCCCGGAAAGCGCGGCCCAGCTCGACGCGGCGGCGGCGCGCGGAGAAGTGGAGCTCGTGATTCCCTATCAGCTCGCGGCGCTGCGCGGCGCCGAGGGCGCGCTCGAAGCGGTGGAGGTCGCCAGCCTCGAGGGTGAGCGGCGCCTGCTCGCCGCCGACCGGTTGCTGCCGTTTTTCGGGCTCTCCACAGATCTCGGTCCGATCGCGGGCTGGGGCCTCGACCTCGCCCTGCACCATGTCCGCGTCGAGCCGGCGACCTGCCAGACCAGCCTGCCGGGTGTGTTCGCCATTGGCGATGTCGCTACCTACCCCGGCAAGCTGAAACTGATCCTGCAGGGATTCTCGGAGGCGGCGATGGCGGCGCATGCCATCCACCCGATCGTGCACCCGGGCCAGGCGCTGCATTTCCAGTATTCGACGTCGACGGGCGTACCCGCGGTGTGATCCGGTCGGCGCCGCCGGCTATTCGGCTGCCATCCAGTCCTCGATCAGCCGCCGCGCGATCGAATCGCCGCGCGGCAGCAGGAAGCCGTGTTCCTTGTGGTTGCGGATCTCGGCGCGGCTGAACCAGCGCGCATCGCGCAGTTCCTCCGGGTCGATCTGGATCTCGTCACTGAGACCCTCGGCGTAGAAGCCAAGCATGATCGAGGCCGGGAACGGCCATGGCTGGCTCGAATGATAGACCACGCGCCCGACGCGCACCCCGGACTCCTCGAACACCTCGCGCGCCACGGCTTCCTCCAGATTCTCGCCCGGTTCGACGAAGCCAGCGAGAGTGGAATACATGTTGGCGCGCGGAAACCGGTGTGAGTGCCCGAGCAGAGCCCGCCCGCCGCGTACGACGAGCATGATTACCGCTGGATCGGTGCGGGGGAAATGCTGCGCCTGGCATGAATCGCAGACCATCACGTGGCCGGCGCTGCGCGGCGTGCAGGGGCCGCCGCAGACGCCGCAGAAGCGGTGCCGGATGCGCCAGTGCATCAGCCCTCGGGCGTGGGCAAGGATCGCAGCGTGGTCGGCAGACAGCGTGCCGGCCACGCCGCGCAGATCCTCGAAGGCGCCGAGCCCATCGGGCAGCAGCGGCAACGGGTCCTCAGCCGAGCTCAGATCGACCGCGAACACCGCACGCTCGCCCAGCAGCCCGAGAAATGCCCACGGCCCGCCGGTCGTGCGGCTCGGGGTGGCCGCCTCGGCAGCGACGAAAACGGCTTCCGGCCGCCCCTCGGTGAGGCCACCCAGCAAGCTGCGGCCGCGCCAGACCGGGACGAAAAGGCTATCGGGGTTCTCCAGCGCGGCCTCGATCCAGGCCGCGTCCTCGCGCCGCAGAACCGCCCGGTCGAGCGGGTTGCCAGTGTAGGCGTTGGCGCGGGACGGGCTGGAGGGGAACACGGGCATGCCTCTTGGGTCAGGGGCGGGTCAACGGCGCCACCAGCCGCGCTTCTTCTCGGCGCTGACCGGATCACGACCGATGATAATCGGGCGTATCGCCGGCTCGGCCAACTCGGCCGCGGGGGCGCCGCTCGCGATCTGAAGCTCCTGCTCCGGCACTGACAATGGCTCTGGCGTCGGCGCATCGACTGCCGCCGGCCCTGGATTAGGCTCCGGCACCG
>JAKAZO010000066.1:4662-11465 GCA_021815825.1 Pseudomonadota bacterium | reverse complement strand
GCCGGCTCGGCGGCCGGCTCCGGTCGCGGTGCCGTCCGGCGCCTCGATACCGGTGGCGCCGCTGGCGGCAACGGCGCCGCTGGCGGGGGTGAGAGCTCGCTTTCCAGGGCCTGATCGATCGCCTCGTAGATATCGAAGGCCAGGCCGCCGAACGGATTGGCCGGGGTTGGGCCGGTATAGGTGATGGCTGGCGGCGCGTCCGCGGTGCTGGTCACGGGCTCTGTGGCCGTACCCGACCGGCGTCGTCCGCCGCGTCGGGTCCGCTTGCGCGGCGTGGCGCTGGTCTCGGCCTCAGCGCCGGCCGCTACGGCTCCGTCGGGCGCCGCGGCGGCGATCGGCGGGGCGGCGGGCTCCGGCGCCTCGGCTCCGTCCGCCGCACTGCCTGCCCTCGGCGCCTCAGCCTCAGTCTCGGCATCGCCATGCGCCGTGCCAATGCCCTCGGTCCGGAGGGCGTCCTCACCCCCGTTATCCGTCCGGGCGTCATCCACGCCGCCGTCATCCATCCCGGCGCCTTCGACCAGGCTCTCGGACGCGTTCTCTTCGCGCCGACCGCCGCGCCGCCGCCGCCGCCGCCGCCGCCGGCGGCGTTCGGCATCTTCACCCGCCGCGGTGTCCTCGGCGGTCACGGCGGGAACCGGCGCCGCCTCGGCGAGCATGGGCTCCTCGGCAATCTCTTGTTCGGCTTCCACCGGGAGCGCCGGGGTGAAATCCGGTGTCACCGCTGCCGGCGCTTCGATCGCCGATGGCGCGCGCAGCCGCTCGATGCGCATCTGCGGCGGGCGCAGGCTGTCATCGGCCGCAAAGCTCACATGCATCCCGCTGCGCTGTTCGATCTCGCCGAGCCGATCGCGCTTGTGATTCAAGATGTAGAAGGCGACGGCGCCTGCGACATGGACCAGAATCTCGCCGGCGCGGCGCTTGGCGCCTTCCTCGTCGATGCTCCGCAACACGTGCAGGGCGGCATTCTCGGTCGAGCGCACATGGCCGAGTCCGCCGCAATGCGGACACGTGACGAGGCTGGTCTCGGCGAGCGAGGGCCGCAGCCGCTGCCGGCTCATTTCCAGCAGACCGAAATGGCTGATATGGCCGATCTGGATGCGCGCGCGGTCGCCTTTCAGCGCCTCCTTCAGCCGGCGCTCGACCATCGCGTTGTGCTTTTTCGACTCCATGTCGATGAAGTCGATGACGATCAGGCCGGCGAGATCGCGCAGACGCAACTGCCGCGCCACTTCCTCCGCGGCCTCCATGTTGGTGCGCAGGGCGGTATCTTCGATGTTACGCTCGCGCGTCGAGCGGCCGGAATTGACGTCGATCGCGACCAACGCCTCGGCCTGGTTGATGACCAGATAACCGCCGGAGCGCAGCGGCACGGTCGGCGACAGCATCGCGTCGAGCTGCGCCTCGACCTGGTAGCGGGCGAACAGCGACTGTCCGCCGGGGCCGTCGTCGCGCCAGGCGATCACCTTGCGGGCATGCGTCGGCATCAGCATGCGCATGAACTCGTGCGCGGCCTGGAAGCCGGCTTCGCCATCGACGACAACCTCGTCGAGATCGCGCGAATAGACATCGCGGATGGCGCGCTTGATGAGCGAGGCTTCCTCGTAGATCAGTGCCGGCGCCACCGACCGCATCGTCGTTTCGCGAATGTCGTCCCACAGGCGCAGAAGATATTCGCAGTCGCGTTTGATCTCGGGCTTCGGTCGGTTGGCTCCGGCGGTACGCACGATCAGGCCCATCGTATCGGGGATCTCGAATTCGCCGACGATATCCTTCAGCCGCCTGCGATCTGCGGCGGAGGTGATCTTGCGCGAGATGCCGCCACCCCGCGGCGAGTTCGGCATCAGCACGCAGAACCGGCCGGCGAGCGAGATGTAGGTGGTGAGCGCGGCGCCCTTGTTGCTGCGCTCCTCCTTGATCACTTGTACCAGAAGAATCTGGCGCCGATGGATGACTTCCTGGATCTTGTAGTTGCGCAGGAAGCGCGGCGGAATGCGGCGCTCGCGCATCTCGTCGGCGCCGTCGCCATCGCCGCCGACCGTCTCGGGGGGCGGCGCGTCGCTGGCGACCTCGTCGAGACCGCCTTCACCGGACGGCGCTTCGTCGCTCGCCGCCGGCTCGTCGCCGCTGATGCCCTCGGCGCCGTCTGCCGCCCCGTGGTCGCCAAGCATCACGGGCGGTGGCTCGGCGGCCGACGCGATCGCCTCGCCGGCGAAGCGATCGGCGATGATGGCGGCCGGCATCGCGGTTGCGGCGGGCGATTCGGGCGCGTCGCCGTCGGCGGCGTGATCGGTCTCGGCCGGGCTGGCCTCCGGCTGGCCGTGCGCTTCGGCGGGCGGCTCGTCTTGCGGCGCGGCCCCGGATTCGCTGCTGCCTGCGGAATCGGTGCTGCGTGGGGACTCGGTGCCGAACATCTCCGCGGAAGACGGCGCCTCGAGCGTGGCCTCCGCTTCGTCGCGGGCGGCTTCGTCACGGGCCTCCTGGACCTGCATCGCCAACAGTCGCTGCCGGTCGGCGATAGGAATTTGGTAATAATCCGGGTGGATTTCGCCAAATGCGAGAAAGCCGTGACGGTTGCCGCCGTATTCGATGAAGGCGGCCTGGAGACTCGGTTCTACGCGAACAACCCGGGCAAGGTAGATGTTTCCCTTGATTTGCCGCTTGGTTGAGGTTTCTACGTCGAAATCTTCGAGGCGATTACCGTCCAGCACTACGACGCGGGTTTCTTCCGCGTGCGTTGCGTCGATCAACATACGTTTGGTCATTCAATCCGAAACTCCGCCTCATCGCCAGGCCGCGCGGCGGGCGCGCGGCTCGTTGGCGGGAGGATGTTGGGTGTGGGGATGAGTGGGAGGGGTGGGTCTGGCCCGACGGTGCACAGCTCGCTTCCCCGCCGAATGGCGCGGCGAACGCCCACCTGCCGCTGATGGCGGCGAGGCAGACATTGCGGGGGAAAGGCAGGGCGGCGGCCATCGGTCCTTGGGCGTAGGGTGGGCGCGCCGCAATCAGCGGCGTTACCCTGGGTTCGTCTGCGCGAAGTCGCCTCGCAGCGAGCAGAAATCTCAGCCGGCGCCATTGGCGCACGACAGCCTGGCGAGGCAGGAGACGTTGACCGTCCCTTGGACTCCATGCGCCGGACATGGGAACACAATGGACCAAACCGCCCGCCACCGCAAGCCATCGTGGCCTTCATGCCACATGTCACTTGATTCATCAAAGCGGAAGCTGCGATTCCAGATCCGATATGTTAAGGTCATCGGCGAGATGTCGAATGACAGGTTCTTCCCGCGTCGGTTGCTGATCGGCCAGGGCCTGCTCGCCAGCTTCCTCCTGCCGGCGGGGCTGCGCCCGCTCATGGCTCATGCGCGCCCTACGCACCATCCGGCGGGCCCAGGCCGGCATGCCCCGCCGCCGGGCCGGCTGGTGATGCTCGATCCGGGCCATGGCGGCAAGGATCCGGGGGCGATTGGGGTCTCCGGTACCTATGAGAAGCACATCGCGCTGGCCGCGGCCCTCGAACTCAAGCGCCAGCTCGAGGCGACGGGCCAGTATCGCGTCGAGCTGACACGGCGGCGGGACGTGTTCATCCCGCTCGAATCCCGCGTCGGCCATGCCCAGGCGCGCGGTGCGGCCCTGTTCGTTTCGATGCACGCCGACGCACTGCCGGACCATGGCGTGCGGGGGGCCAGTGTGTACACGCTGGCCGCCCACGCTTCCGATGCACAGTCGGCACAGCTTGCGCTGCGCGAGAACGCCGCCGACCGGTTCGCCGGCCGCGCCTTCCACGGCATGCCGCCAGAGGTGGCGCAGATTCTCGCCAGCCTGGTGCGGCGCGAGACCCGTCTCGGCTCGGCGAAAGTGGCGCGCGACATGGTGGGCGCGCTCGAGACGAGCGTGCCCGTGCTGCCCAACCCGGAGCGCCACGCCGGGTTCGTCGTGCTGAAGGCCGCCGACGTGCCGAGCGTGCTGGTGGAGATGGGTTTCATGTCCAACCGGCAGGACGAGGCGGCACTGCGCCGCCCCGATCACCGCGTGCGCCTTGCTGCGGCGATGCGCCGGGCGGTCGAGGCCTATTTCGCCACCTCCGACCATCTCGCGCGGATGGCAGGCTGACCGTCGAGGCCCCTACGCGCCGGTGCGGCGATTGTGTATGACCGGTGTCATGAACGACCCCGTCACGACGCGCGAACGCATGGTCCCGGAGCCCGGCCCCGAGCCGGCGCGCCGCTCGCGCCCGCCTGTGCGCCGTCCGCCGCTGTTGCTGCGCTGGCTCGCCCGGCTCGCCGGGGCGATCGCCGGTCTTGGCGTGCTGGCGCTGATCGTCGCGGCGGTCGCGGGCTACGCCGCCTATCTGCATTACGCCGCCGACCTGCCTGATATCGAGGGGCTGAAGCACTACCAGCCGCGGGTGATGAGCCGCGTCTTCGCTGCCGACGGCACGCTGCTCGCCGATCTCGCCACCGAGCGCCGGATCTTCGTGCCGATCACCGCCATCCCGGACCAGCTGAAAGCGGCCTTCATCTCAGCCGAGGATCAGAATTTCTGGACCCACGCCGGCGTCGATCCGGTTGCGATCCTCCGCGCCGCACTGACCGATCTCGCCCACCTGCACGAGGGGCGGCGGCCCAAGGGCGCCTCGACCATCACCCAGCAAGTCGCGAAGAACATGCTGCTCGGTGGCGAGGTCTCGCTCTCGCGCAAGGTGCGTGAGGCGCTCCTGGCGATGCGCATCGAGCAGAGCCTGAGCAAGCAGCGGATTCTCGAACTCTATCTGAACGAGATCTATCTCGGTCAGGGCGCCTACGGCGTCGCCGCAGCGGCGGAGGCCTATTTCGCCAAGCCGCTCGACGCGCTGACCCTGCCCGAGGCGGCGATGCTGGCGGCGCTCCCCAAGGCGCCGAACAATTACAACCCGTTCCGCAACCCCGAGGCGGCGCGCGTGCGGCGGGATTGGGTTCTGGACCGCATGGCGGAGGACCGGGTCATTACCCCGGCGGACGCCGCGGCGGCGAAGGCGGCGACGCTGCTGCCTGCGGCGCCGCGCCGGCCGGGACCGCCGCCCGGCGCGGCCTATTTCGCCGAGGAGGTGCGCCGCGACCTCGTCACCCGCTTCGGCGCCGACCGCGCCACCCAGGGCGGGCTGATGGTCCGCACCAGCCTCGATCCGCATCTGCAGGATGCCGCCGACCGCGCCCTGCATGCCGGGCTGGTGGCCTATGATCGGTCCCACGGCGGCTGGCGTGGCCCTGTCACCCATCTCGACGACCCGGCGCTGGCGCGCGACTGGGCCGAGAAGCTTGCAGCCCTGCCGCCGGTTCCCGGCATGCTGCCCGGCTGGCGTCTGGCGGTGGTGCTGGAGAGTGGCGATGCCACGGCGCGGCTCGGCTGGCTCGAACGGACCCCAGACGCCACGCAGTTGGGCACCCAACCGGCCGCGCACATGGCGCCGATGCTGCTCGCCGAGACCCGCTGGGCCCGGCCGCAGCACGAGAACGCGACCCATGAGCGGAGCTTCGGCCCGGCGCCGCGGCGGATGCGCGATGTGCTCATCTCCGGCGACGTGGTCCTGGTCGAGCCGGAGCAAGCGGCGCCGGCACGCGGCAAGCTGCCGGCCCAGCCGGAGCGGCTGGCGCTGCGGCAGATTCCAGAGGTGCAGGGGGCGCTGGTTTCGCTCGATCCCCGCACCGGACGCGTTCTTGCCCTCTCCGGCGGCTGGAGCGCCGAGCTCAGCCAATTCGACCGTGCCACCCAGGCAAACCGCCAGCCCGGGTCGAGTTTCAAGCCGTTCGTCTATCTCACCGCGATGGAGCAGGGGATTGCACCGAGCCAGCGCTTCCTCGACGCGCCGTTCGTCGTCGATCTCGGCGAGGCGGGGAAGTGGCGGCCGAACAACTACGAGATGGATTTTTCCGGCCCGGTGCCGCTGCACGTGGCGCTGATGAAGTCGCTGAATCTGGTGACCCTGCGCGTGGCCAACCGCGTCGGCATGGACGCCGTCGCCGCCACGGCGGCCGGTTTCCACATCGCCGATGCGATGCCGCATGTGCTGCCCGCTTCCCTCGGCGCGGTGGAGACGACGGTGCTGCGGCTGGCCGGCGCCTATGCCGGGCTCGCGGAAGGCGGCCGTGCCGTGGCGCCGTCGCTGATCGATAGCGTTCAAGACGCCGAAGGCCAGGTGATCTGGCGCCCCGACGCGCTCGCCTGTGCCGGGTGTACCGGCGCGGCGGCTCCAGCGCCGGAGCCGACTCCGCTGCCTTCCCCCGCCGCAGCACCCGATGCGGCCCAGCCGCCCGAATTCACGGACACGCGGACCCAGGTCGCCGACCCCGCCAGCACTTTCCAGGTGGTCACGATGATGCAGGACGTCGTCCGTCGCGGCACCGGCACGGCCGCCGGGGCGGGTTTGAACCGGCCGATCGCCGGCAAGACGGGCACCACCCAGGACTTCAACGATGCCTGGTTCGCCGGCTTCACGCCAGACCTGGTGACCATCGTTTGGGTCGGCTTCGATCAGCCGGCGAGCCTCGGCGAGAAGGAGACCGGCGGGGCGGTGGCGGCGCCGATCTGGCATGAGTTCATGGCCGAGGCCTTGCGTGGCCGGCCGGTGCTCGACTTCGTCCCGCCGCCAGGTGTCGCGCTGGCGACGTGGGAGAGCGGCGGCATGACCCTGACGGACGCCTTCAAGCCCGACCAGGTGCCCGGCGCCTCCGGCCCGCTCGATGCCCCCGTGACGGAGACGGCGCCTGCGACCGAACCGGTGCCCGCGGCCGAACTTCCCCCAGGGCAAACGCTATCGGGGCAAACGC
>JAKAZO010000066.1:3098-4562 GCA_021815825.1 Pseudomonadota bacterium | reverse complement strand
GGGCAAACGCTATCGGGGCAAACGCCATCCGGGCAAGCACCCCCGGGCCAGAGCTTGGCGGGACAGGCAACGGCGGCAGCGCCGACGGCGGGGCCAGCCGCTGGGCAGACGGCGCCGCAAATTGAGGGGTCGGCGACAGGGTCCGCCGCCGCGCCGCCGTCGATGGAGGCGGCCGCGCCTGGGGCCGCCGCGGCCCCGCGTTCGCCCGGGAAGGCGAAGATCGGTGGCCTCGACAGCGGCATGGGCGGGCTGTATTGACCGCGCCTCGCCGAGCCCCGTTTACTCCCGGGATCGAGCGCGCCAAGGAACGTGCCCAGAGGAACCCCTGATGTCCGCTGAAGCCGATGCCCTCAACGAGCAGATCCAGCAGTCGGTCAGCCTGCTGAGGAGGCATCTTTGACTGGGATGCCGCCAATCGCCGCCTCACCGAACTGAACGCACGCGCCGAGGAGCCCGATCTCTGGAACGACCCTGCCAGCGCCCAGGCGGTGCTGCGGGAGCGCACCCGGCTGGCGACGCAGATCGAGGGCGTCAGCCGACTGATCCACGAGGTCGATGACGCGCTCGGACTGATCGAGCTGGCCGAAGCCGAGAGCGACGCGGCGATGGTCGCCGACGGGATTGCCTCGCTCCAGGCGCTGGCTGACGAGGCCAAGCGGCGCGAGATCGAGAGCCTGCTGTCCGGCGAAGCCGACGGCAACGATGCCTACGTTGAGATCAATGCCGGCGCGGGCGGTACCGAGGCGCAGGACTGGGCCGAGATGCTCGAGCGCATGTACCAGCGCTGGGCCGAGCAGCATGGCTATAAGGTGCAGGAGATCGAGCGCAGCGACGGCGAACAGGCCGGCATCAAATCGGCCACGCTGCAGATTTCGGGCCCAAACGCCTATGGCTGGCTGAAGACCGAATCGGGCGTTCACCGGCTGGTGCGCATCAGCCCGTTCGATGCCGCCGCCCGGCGCCAGACCAGCTTTGCCAGCGTTTGGGTCTATCCGGTGGTCGACGAGAACATCGCCATCGAGGTCAACGAGTCCGACCTGCGCATCGATACGTTCCGCGCCTCTGGCGCTGGCGGCCAACACGTCAACAAGACCGAGTCCGCCATCCGGATCACCCATATTCCAACCGGCATCGTCGTCGGCTGCCAGACCGACCGCAGCCAGCACCGCAACCGCGCCACCGCGATGCAGATGCTGAAGGCACGGCTCTACGAGCAGGAGCTGCAGCGGCGTGAAGCCGCGGCGGCGGTGGCGGAGAGCGCCAAGACCGATATCGGCTGGGGCCACCAGATCCGCAGCTACGTGCTGGCGCCATACCAGTTGGTGAAGGACCTCCGCACGGGCGTCGAAAAGGGCAACCCCGCTGCCGTGCTGGATGGCGATCTGGACGCCTTCATGGCCGCCGCTCTGGCCGCACGCGTCGGTGCCACGCGGAGCGAGGCGAGCGCGCAGGCTCGCTAGAGCG
>JAKAZO010000066.1:0-2998 GCA_021815825.1 Pseudomonadota bacterium | reverse complement strand
TCCGGCCTCGCGTTCGAAGCGGTCCGCATCATCGTCCACTGGCCGGCCCATCGCGCGCGGGTAGGTCGCCTCGAGGTCGGCGCGGATGCGTTCGAACGGGACATCGGCGAAGCTGCCGTGGTCGCGCAGATACTGCATGTGGGCGCGTCCGTCGGCGTCGAACGGGTGGAAGAGCGCGTCGTTGATGCCGTCGAATTCCAGCGGGCGGACGCGGAAGCGCTCGCAGAGCGAGAGGTTGAAGGTCGGCGTGGCCTTCACCCAGCGCCCGTCCAGCCAGAGCTGGCTGTAGCCATGATCGACGAAGATGTCGGTGCCGAGGCGTTCGAGCAGTTGCGGCGTCGCCAGGTGATTGCGAACGTCGGCGAGACCGATCCGCGCCGGGATGCCGAGCGTGCGCGCCGCGGCGCTGAGCAGCGCCGCCTTGCCGACGCACCACCCGCGGCCGCGGGCCAGCACTTTGCTGGCGATGCAGGATTCCGGCGCGGTGAGATCGATGTAGGGGTCGTAGCGGATTTCGTCGCGCACCGCGAGGAACAGGCGGATCGCCTGCGCGCGCACGCCGCTCGCGCCGGAGGCGGCGCGCGCGGCGAAGGCGCTCACCGTCTCGGCATCGCTATCGATGAAGCGGCCCGGGCGCAGAAATTCGATCAGTTCCTCGCCGGTCATCGCGGTCAGGTCCAGAGCGGATCGATCGCCGGCCGGCCAGCGAGGACCGCGGCGATATTGTCCAGCGCGCGCATGCCCATCGCCGTGCGGGTCTCGATCGTGCCACTGCCCATGTGAGGGGTGAGGAACACGTTGGGCAGTTCCGCCAGGCGCAGGTCGAAATCGGGCTCGCTGCGATAGACATCGAGCCCGGCGGCATAGAGATGCCCCGAGCGCAGGGCGGCGATCAGCGCATCCTCGTCGATCAACGCGCCGCGCGCCGCGTTCACGATCACCGCGCCACGCGGCAAGAGCGCGATGGTCTCGGCGTCGATGATCCGGTCGGTGGCGGCCCCGCCCGGCGCGTGCAGTGTGAGGATCTGGCAGTGGGGCAGCATCGCTTTGAAGTCAGGGAAGAACTCCGCCCCCTGTTCGAGGTCGGGCGGCAGCCGCTGGGCATCGTGGTAGAGGATGCGCATGCCGAACCCCCGCGCGCGCTGTGCCACGGCCCGGCCGATGCGCCCGAGACCGAGAATGCCGAGGGTCTTGCCGGAGGCGCGGATGCCGAGAAATTCGTCGAGGCCGAATTTCTGCCGCCAGCCGCGGCGCATCAGCGCCTCGTATTCATGCGCCCGGCGGCAGGCGGCGAGGATGAGCAGGAAGGCCATATCGGCGGTGCAGTCGGTGAGGACTTCGGGCGTGTTCGTCACCATGAGACCGCGCGCCCGGGCGGCGGCGACGTCGACATGGTCGAATCCGACGCTGCAGGTGGCGGCGATGCGCATCTCCGCGGGCAGGCGCGCGATGATTGCCGCGGGCAGCGGCACAGTCGAGGTGAGGAACAGCGCCTCGGCGCGATGCGCGAGCGTCGCCTCCAGCACTGCCTCCGGCCCGGCTTCGGGGTTGGCGATCAGCACCGTGTCGAACTCGGCCTTGGCTCGGTCGAGAACCGCCGGCGGCACGTTGCGGGCGACGATCAGGCGTGACTTCATGGCGGTGTCCTTCTTCCCCGTTGTGCCCGTCATGATCGCGCAATCGCCCGCCATCGGCAAATCTGCGCCGGCGATTCCCCTCCGCGCGGAATTGCTCTAAGGGCAGGGCATGGATACGGCTTCCCCCGCCCCGGTGCTCACCGCGGCGCCCGAATTGTCCGTGATCGTCCCCTGCTACAACGAGCGGGCCAACGTGGCGCCGCTGGTGGCGCGGCTCGACGCCGCTCTGGTGGGGATCACCTGGGAAGCGATCTTCGTCGACGACGACAGCCCCGATGGGACCGCTGAGGAGGCGCGGCGAATCGGCACGGGTGATGCGCGGGTCCGCTGCCTGCGCCGCGTCGGCCGGCGCGGCCTCGCCTCCGCCGTCATCGAGGGGGCGCTGGCCTCCTCGGCGCGCTTCGTCGCGGTCATCGATGGCGATATGCAGCATGATGAGACGCGTCTGCCGGCAATGCTGGAACTGTTGCGCACTGGTGCGGCGGACGTGGTCGTCGGCAGCCGGCACGTCGCCGGCGGTGACGATGCCGGGCTGGCCGGTCCCTTCCGCCAGCGCCTGTCGCATGCCGGGATCCGTCTCGCCGGGCGGTTCCTCCCCGCCGCGCTGACCGACCCGATGAGCGGGTTCTTCATGGTGCCCCGACCGCTGTTCGAGCGCCTGGCCCCGCGGCTGACCGGTCAGGGCTTCAAGATCCTGGTCGATCTGTTGCTCTCCGCCCCGGCGCCGCTGCGTGTGCGGGAGGTCGCCTATCAGTTTCGCAGCCGCGAGGCGGGGGAGAGCAAGCTCGACGCGCTGGTGCTGGCCCAGTTCGCCGGGCTGCTGCTGGACAAGCAGTTCCACGGGCTCGTGCCGCTGCGCTTCATCGCCTTTGCCGGGGTCGGCCTGATCGGCGTGCTGGTGCATCTTGCCACACTGACGCTGGCGCGCGAGGCGATGGGGCTGCACTTCGGCCTGGCGCAGAGCGTGGCGACCGTGGTCGCGATGGTAGCGAATTTCGAGCTCAACAACCGTCTCACCTATGGCGACCAGCGGCTGCGCGGCGAGCGGCTCTGGCGCGGATTGCTGCTGTTCCTGCTGGTCTGCGGCCTTGGCGCCATCGCCAATATCGGCATTGCGCGCATGCTTTACGCGGAGAACACGACCTGGTCGCTGGCCGGCGCGGCCGGGGCGGTGGTGGGTGTGGTGTGGAACTACGCCGTGTCGGCAACCCTGGTCTGGCGTGGCCGGTGACGGCGGCGGCGAGGCCGGCCCTGGTGGCGCTCGCCGCGCTGACATTGCTGCGCCTGGCGCTGGCTGCGGCCCTGCCGCTATCGCCGGACGAAGCCTATTACTGGGTCTGGTCGCGTGCCCTGGCGGCCGG
>JAKAZO010000143.1 GCA_021815825.1 Pseudomonadota bacterium | reverse complement strand
CGGCGCAGTCCTGCGTGGGCGATCCAGTGGGCGGAGAAGGTTGGCTGGGGCAGGTAGCCGCGCTGCAGCTTGTGCGCGCCCTGGGCGCCGGCCTCGACGCGGCGGATGCCGTGTTCGATGGCGAAGTCCATGGCGCGGTAGTAGCAGAGTTCGAAGTGCAGGAACGGGAACTCCCGCACCGCGCCCCAGTTGCGGCCATACAGCGTGTCGGTGCCGAGCAGGTTCAGCGCGCCGGCGACCGGCTCGCCGTTGTGTTCGGCGAGCATCAGCACCACCGCGTCGCCGAGGCGTTCGCCGAGCAGGGGGAAGAAGCGCTCGGTGAGGTAGGCGCTGCCCCATTTGCGGTCCACGGTGGAGGTGTAGAAGCGGTAGAAGGCGCGCCAGTGGTGCGGCCGGATCTCGGCGCCGCGCAGGGTGAGGAAGTCGAGCCCGGCGGCCTGCGCGTCGCGGCGCTCGCGGCGAAGCTGCTTGCGCTTGCGCGAGGCGAGGGCCGCGAGGAAGTGCTCGAAGCTGGCGTAGCCGGCGTTCTCCCAGTGGAACTGCAGGCCGATACGCGGCAGGTAGCCGTGCGCGACGAGGGCCGCCTGCTCGGCCTCGCTGCAGAAGGTGACGTGGACGGAGGAGAGCTCCATTTCCTCGCAGGCCTGGCGCAGCGCGGCGGCGAGGATGGAAGGCGTGGCCGGGCCGTCGGGGCGGCAGAGCAGGCGCGGGCCGGGCACCGGGCTGAACGGCACCGCCACCTGCAGCTTGGGGTAGTAGTCTCCGCCGGCGCGCTCGAAGGCGTTGGCCCAGCCATGGTCGAAGACGTATTCGCCGTAGGAATGCGCCTTGGCGTACATCGGCGCTGCGGCGAGGAGCGTGCCGTCCCGGGCGCGCAGGGCGGCGTGCTGCGGCAGCCAGCCGGTGCGTTTGCCGGCCGAGCCGGACTCCTCGATCGCCGCGAGGAAGGCGTGGGAGACGAACGGATTGTCGGCGCCGGCGCAGGCATCCCAGTCGGCGGCCGGGATCTCCGATATGGCCGGGTGCAGGGTCAGCGTCAGGGCGTCGGCGGTCATGCTGGGGAGGTGGGCGTGATGGTGGCGGGCGGAAGGGTGGCGGCCTCGGCGCCGTAGCTGGTGCGCGGAATGGCGGCGAAGGCGGCGGCGACGGCGGGGTCGAGCAGGGCGGCGAGTTCCGCCTCGTGCTCGTAGTCCGGCATCAGGCGGGCCAGCGCGGCGTCGGGCCGGCTGGCGGGATGGAAATAGATCTCGCTGAGCCCGTCCGGCAGGTGCCGCGCCAGGGCCAGCAGGCGCGGCGCGGTCATATGGCCGGACCAGGCGAGGCCGAAAGCGTGGTCGTTCACCGCCAGCCCGGCGCGGGTGGCCTGGGCGCGCAGCACGCGGCTCCAGGCGGCGAGCGCGCGGGCGCCGAGGCCGGCGCTGGTGCCGCAGGCGGCGAGCGGCGCGGCGGGCTCGGCGGGGATGCGCAGCGCCCGCAGCCCGTAGCGCCGCCCGATGCGGATCATCAGCCCCGCCACCACGGGATGGAGATGCATGTGCTTGTGCGCGTTGGCGTGATCGAGCGCGAGGCCGGTGGCGGCGAAGGCGGCGAACTGGGCCTCGATCTCGGCTTCGAGCTGGCGCCTGGCGGCGAAGGCGTAGGCGAAGCCGCGGCGCAGCTGATCGCTGCCGAACCAGCCCGATGCATCGACGAGATCGGGGATCGCGGCCGGCGCCAGCACGGCGTTGCCCTCGACGAGGACGAGATGCAGCCCGACGCAGAGGCGCGGCATGGCGCGCGCGCGGCGCACCGCGTCCGCCGCCGCCGGGCCGGCCACCATCAGGCTTGCGGCATCGAGCAGTCCTTCGCGGTGGGCCTGCTCCACCGCCTCGTTGACGGCGGGCGAGAGGCCGAAATCGTCGGCCGAGAAGATGACGCGCCGCAAGGGCCGCGTCAGGCGGCGCTCTTGCTGGTCTGCCGCTCGCGCAGGAACTGGAAGAACTCGCGCCCCTCGCGCAGGCGGCGGACCAGCATCTGCGGGCTGGTCAGCATCTCGCCGACGATGGAGGCGATCTTCGGCGCGCGCAGATAGAAGCGGCGATAGAATTCCTCGACGCCGTCGAACATCTCGGTGTGGGACAGATGCGGATAGTGCAGCGGCGCGATCTGCACGCCGTGATCGTCGACGAGTTCGGCGTGGCGCGCATCGAGCCAGCCATTCTCAACCGCCTGGCGGTAGAGGAAGGTGCCGGGGTAGGGCGCCGCGAGCGAGACCTGCAGCGTGTGCGGGTTCACCTCCATGGCGAAGCGGATGGTCTCCTCGATGGTTTCGCGCGTCTCGCCGGGCAGGCCGAGAATGAAGGTGCCGTGGATCTTGATGCCGAGCTCGCGGCAATCCTTGCTGAACTTCTTCGCGACCTCGATGCGCATGCCCTTCTTGATGTTGAAGAGAATCTGCTGGTTGCCGCTCTCGTAGCCGACGAGGAGCAGGCGCAGGCCGTTGTCCTTCAGCACTTTCAGCGTCTCGCGCGGCACGTTGGCCTTGGCGTTGCACGACCAGGTGATGCCGAGCTTGCCCAGCTCGCGCGCGATCGCCTCGGCGCGGGGCAGATTGTCGGTGAAGGTGTCGTCGTCGAAGAAGAATTCGCGCACTTCGGGGAAATACGAGCGCGCCAGACGGATTTCCTCGATCACGTGCTCGACGCTGCGGACCCGGTAGCGATGCCCGCCGACGGTCTGCGGCCAGAGGCAGAAGGTGCAGCGCGATTTGCAGCCGCGCCCGGTGTAGAGCGAGATGTAGGGATGCTTGAGGTAGCCGATGAAATAATCCTCGATCCGCAGGTCGCGCTTGTAGACTTCGGTGACGAAGGGCAGGGCGTCCATGTTCTCGAGAATCTCGCGATCCTCGTTGTGGGTGATGGCGCCGTCGCGCCCGCGCCAGGAGAGGCCGCGGATGGCGCCGAGGTCCTTGCCCTCGGCGACGTCGAGCACGGTGAAGTCGAACTCGTTGCGCGCCACCCAGTCGATCGGCCCGCCGTCGCGCAGGCTTTCCGCCGGCTGCACCGCGACCTTGGCGCCGACGAAGCCGATCGAGATGCCCGGGCGCGCATCCTTGATCGCCTGGGCGACGCGGACGTCGTTGGCGAAGGAGGGCGTGGAGGTGTGGATGACGACGAGATCATGCTGTTTCGCCGCCGCCAGCACGGTCTCGAGCGAGACGCCCGCCGGCGGGGCGTCGATCAGCTTGCTGCCCGGCACCAGCGCCGCCGGCTGGGCGAGCCAGGTCGGATACCAGAAGGAACGGATCTCGCGCCGCGCCTGGTAGCGTGAGCCGGCGCCGCCGTCGAACCCGTCGAAGGAGGGCGGCTGCAGGAACAAGGTCTTCATCATCGCGG
>JAKAZO010000065.1 GCA_021815825.1 Pseudomonadota bacterium | reverse complement strand
ACTACGCGCTCGGGCTGACGGCGATCCGGCTCGACCATTACGTGCTGGCCTCGCTGGTCTGCATGGCGCCGGCGACCATCGCCTATACCCAGCTCGGCTATGCGGGACGCGAGGCGGCCGCCGGCCATGGCTCGGCGGTGAAGAGCGGCCTCATCGCGCTCGCCGCGATCGCCGCGGTGGCGCTGCTGCCGGGGCTGGTGCGGCGCTTGCGGGCGCGGGCTTAGTTTCATTCCTGCCGCGGCAGGAAATTGCGCAGCAGCGCGGTGTGGGTCCGCGCGCGCCGCTCCGCCTCGCTCATCGCCAGCCATTCCACCAGGCGGTCGAGCACGAAGCGGGTGGCCAGAGAGAGATCGAGCGCCAGCGCCTCGGTGAGGGTGAAGAACCGGAGCTGTTCGAGCTCGCCCGAGCCGGCGAGTTCGCCGCTCACGCGCTCGGCGCTGATGATGAAGAAGCGGGCATTGAAGCGGATCGGCAGCCGCGGCGGCGTCACCGCGCGGCAGAGATAGTGCAGCCCTTCGAGATGCGGCGGGTGGCCGAGGGAGAGGCCGGTCTCCTCATGCAGCTCCCGCGCCGCGGCGACGCCGAGCGCACGGGCGAGGCTGGGCTTGGCGGCCCGCTCGAGCCGGCGCAGCGTTTCGGGCGGTAGCGGCGAGGCGATGCGGGCGCGGTAATCGGCCCGGTCCACGGCCCCGCCCGGAAAGACCAGCCGGTTCGGCATGAAGCGGTGCTTGGCGCCGCGCAGGCCCATGAGCACGTCCGGCTCCCGCCCGCCGGGACGCAGCACCAGCAGGCTGGCGGCGTGGCGCGGCGTCACCGACTGTCGCAGCGGCGCGGATACGGCCTCGGGCGACTGATTTTCGGCCATGCGACAATTCCTCGATCGGGCGATGCAGGTCAGGGACAAGGCACGGGAGGGGATGGCTGGGCACGGCGCCGCCTCAGGCTCGCCTCGGCCAGTCCCCAGCCGAGCAGGAGAAAGAACCAGCCGTCATCGGGCAGATTGGCGAGCCCGCCGGTGGAGGCGAAGGGCCAGAGATGGACCAGGGCGGCGAGCAACAGCCCGGTTCCCCGCGCATCGCCGCCGAGCCCGCGGCCCAGCCTCGCCAGCCAGGCGGCGGCCAGGGCGGCGAACAGGATCAGCCCGGGCAGGCCGCCATCGGTCGCCGCTTGCAGGTAGTAATTGTGGGGATGGAGATTGCACACCTCCGCCCCGCCCGCGGTGGCGTCCGCCAAGCCCAGCGCCGGCAGGCCATGGAAATAGGCGGGATCGGCGCAGAAATCGCGGAAGCCGTCGAAACCCAGCCCGTGCAGCCTGTGGGCGAGCGTGATCACCGCCGCGCGGGTGTAGAGCTGGCCATAGGAGCTCGCCGCGAAATGCGCCATCTGCTCGGTGAACCGTCCGACCAGCTTGGCGAAGGTCGGCGGCGAGACCACCGGGGTCGCCGCCAGCGCCAGGGAAGCGGCCAGCAGCGCGGCCGCGGCGACGCGGCGAAGCCGGGGCAGCAGCGCCGCGCCGACGAGCAGACCGAGGGCGGTCAGCAGGGCGGGCATGCGCTGGCCGATCAGCACCACGGTGACCACGGCGAGCAGAACCAGCGCCACGCCGCCCGCGCGCGCGGCGAGGCGGCGGCGCTCCATCAGGGCGGCGGCCGCCGGCAGCACGGCGGGAAACAGCAGCCGCACGAACGGCGCGCCGGCGCGCGGCTTGACGAACGGACCGGTCAGCGCACCGTCGGGCCAGCGCGGAGCGCCGAGAAAATTCCGCCCGGTGAGCAGCTGCTCCCACGCCGCGCCGGCGATGAACAGCGCGCTGGCCGAGACCACCCATTGCATCGCGCGCCGCGCCGGCGCGGCCACCAGCACGCGTTGTTCGAGCGCGGCGGCGAAGACGATGAACCGCCCGAGCGCCAGCGCCTGCCGCATCGAGGCTGCGCCGCCCGGACCGAGCCCGAGCGCGGGCACGGGGAGCGAGCAGACCACTTCCCAGCCCCACCATGCCAGGCCGAGCACCAGCCACGGCCGCAGGCGAAGCGGCTGGCGATCCGCCAGAAGGGCGAGCAGAAAGCAGAGGTCGACGACGCCGATCATCGCCTCGGCCAGGGCGCGGCCATAGAGGAGAAAAGCGGGCAGAGCCAGGGTCGCGAGCAGGGCCGCGCGGTCGAGGAACCGGATCATGCGCGGGCGGTGGTCCGCTGCGAGGGCGGGCCTGTCAAGCGGCCTTGGTGACCTTGCCGCCGAGATAGGCGGCGCGGACCTCCTCGTTGTCCCAGAGCTCGCCCGGACTGCCCTGGGTGACGAGGCGGCCGGTCTCCAGCACATAGCCGCGATCAGCCACCGAGAGCGCGATGCGGGCGTTCTGCTCCACCAGCAGCACCGTCGTGCCCTGCTCGCGGATGCGCGCGATGACGCGGAACACCTGCTGGACGATGAGCGGCGCGAGACCGAGCGAAGGTTCGTCCAGCAGCAGCAGCTTCGGCTGCGCCATCAGCCCCCGGGCCAGCGCCAGCATCTGCTGCTGCCCGCCGGAGAGCGTCCAGCCCAGCGCGCCCTGCAGGCGCGCCAGGTCGGGGAAAATCTCGTACATCTCGTCGGCCTCGCGCCCGAGCTGGGCGCGGGAGGCGCGGCGGTTGGAGGCGCCGAGCAGGATGTTCTCGCGCACCGTGAGGCCGGGAAAGACGCGCCGCCCCTCCGGCACGTGCGCGATGCCGAGCCGGACGACGCGCTCGGGGTGCAGGCCGACGATCGACGCGCCCTCGAAGCGGATCTCCCCGCGTGTCGGCCGAAGCAGGCCGGAAATCGCCCGCAGCGTCGTCGATTTGCCGGCCCCGTTGGCGCCGAGCAGGGCGACGATCTCGCCCTTCGCGACGCCGAGGCTCAGCGATTGCAGCGCCTGCACGGCGCCGTAGGCGGCGGCGACGGCGTCGAGTTCAAGCAGCTTCATGGCTGGGCACCTCGCCGAGATAGGCGGCGATCACTTCGGGATGGCGCAGCACGTCGGCGGGCGAGCCATCGGCGATGTGGCGGCCGAAATTGAGCACGGTGATGCGGTCCGCGACCTGCTCGACGAGGTCCATGTCGTGCTCGATGAGCAGGATGGTCAGCCCGTGGCCGCGCAGACGCTTGAGCAGTTCGACGAGCTCCTGCTTCTCGGTGAGATTGAGCCCGGCGGCCGGCTCGTCGAGCAGCAGCAGCACCGGGTGTCCGGCCAGGGCGCGGGCGATCTCGACCAGGCGCTGATGGCCGTAGGGCAGGCTGGCGGCGAGTTCGCCGGCGCGCTCGGCCATGCCGACGAAGCCGAGCGCGGCCAGGGCACGGGCGGTGGCGGCGGCGCGGTGGGCGATGCCGCTGCCCGGGCGCTCGGCGCCGATGATGACGTTGTCGAGCGCGCTCAGCGAGTGGAACAGGCGGATGTTCTGGAAGGTACGGCCGATGCCGGCGGCGGCGAGGACATGCGGCGCGAGGCCGGCGACCGGGCGCCCGTTCAGCGCGATGCTGCCGGCCGTCGGGCGGTAGATGCCGGAGAGCACGTTCAGGAGCGTCGTCTTGCCGGACCCGTTGGGGCCGATGAGCGCGTGCACGCTGCCCGGCGCGATGTCCAGATCGACGCCGTCGACCGCGCGCACGCCGCCGAAATGCTTGGCCAGGCCGCGCACCGAGAGCAGCGTGCCGCCCGCGGCCTCGATGTCCAGCTCCAGCGGGCCGACCGGCGCGGCCGGCGTCCAGACGCGGTGCCGGCTGAACAGGCCCCAGATGCCCCCGGGCAGGAACACCATGATGAGGATCACCGCCGCGCCATAGACGGCGAGGTAGAACTGCTTGAGGAAGCGCAGCCATTCCGGCAACAGAATGAGCAGCCCGGCGCCGATGGTCGCGCCCACCGCCGCCTCGACGCCGCCGAGCAGGACCATGGTGAGCAGCACCACCGAATCGTCGAAGGCGAACTGGTCGGGGCTGATGTAGCGGAAGGCGCCGGCGAACAGGCCGCCGCCGAGCCCACCGAGCAGCGCGCTCAGCGCGAAGGCGATGATCTTGACGCGGAACGTGTTGATGCCGACGACGCCGGCGGCGAGCTCGTTGTCGCGCACGGCCTGCATCGCCAGCCCCAGCCGGCGCGATTTCAGCACCGCGACCAGGCCGCCGACGGCGAACAGCACCACGAGGCAGGCGGCGAGATAGACCTGGTTGTTCTCGAAATCGATGCCCGGCAGATGCGGGCGGCCGATGTTGCGGATGCCGTCCGGCCCGCCGGTGACGCTGATCCAGTTGGTCAGCACCAGGGTGAGGATCTGCTGGAAGCTGATCGTCACCATGGCGAGATAATGCCCGCCGAGCTTGAGCGTGGACGAGCCGAGCGCGATGCCGAACAGCGTCGCCACCACGAGGCCGAGAATGAGCGCGGGCAGGAAGCCCAGGCCGAGCGTGGTGGTGCCGAGCGCGACGCCGTAGGCGCCGAGCCCGAAGAACGCGGCCTGGGCGAGCGAGATCTGGCCGGTATAGCCGAGCAGCACGGTCAGCCCGAGCACGGCGATGGCGTAGCTCGCCGCCTGCAGCAGCAGCTTGACGAGGTACTCGCCAAGCGGCAGGGCGAGGGCGAGCCCGACCGCGAGCGCGGCGAGGACGACATAGACCAGGGTGCGGGCGCGCGGGCTCATGCTTTCTGCGACACTTTCTCGCCGAACAGGCCCTGCGGCCGCAGCAGCAGGAAGGCGAACAGCACGATGAAGGCAAAGGCATCCTTGTACGGCACGGAGATGTAGTAGGCGCCGAAGGTCTCGATGACGCCGATGGCGATGCCGCCGACGATCGCCCCCGGCACGTCGCCGAAGCCGCCGATGATGGTGGCGGCGAAGGCTTTCAGGGCGATCTGGCCGCCGAGCCCGACGGAGACGAACAGGATCGGCGCCACCAGGATGCCGGCGATGCCGCCGAGCATGGCCGAATAGATGAAGGTGAGCATGATCATCCAGCCCACCTTGATGCCGAGCAGGCTCGCCATCTCCTTGTCCTGCGAGACCGCCTGCATGCGCTTGCCGAGCAGCGTGTGCTCGAAGAACAGATATTGCAGCGCCACCAGCGCCAGGGTGACGGCGATGATGGTGAGGTACTGCGCGTCGAGGAAGAGATTGCCGAGGCTGATGCCCGGCGCATCCAGCATCGGCGCCAGCATCGAGGGCTCGGGACCGTAGACGCCGAGGATGATGTTGGTGATGAAGATCGAGGCGCCGATGGTCGAGATCACCACCGGCAGGAAGGAGCGGTTGCGCAACGGATAATAGACGCTGAGATTGAACAGCGCGCCGAACAGCGCCATCACCGCCAGCGTGATGAGAATGCCGACCCAGTAGGGCAGGCCGAGATCGGCGGTGGTGACGACCATGCCGTAGGCGCCGACCACGGCGAACTGGCCCTGGGCGAAATTCACCACGTTGGTGGCGCGGTAGATCAGCACGAAGCCGAGCGCGACCAGCGCATAGACGGCGCCGATGCCGACGCCCTGGAAGAGCAGCTGCAGCAGGACCGTCATCGCCCGTGTTCCGCGCGCCACCGGTTCATCGACCGTCCCCTCAGGGCGCGAACTCGATGTGCTTGATGAATACCACCTTGCCGTTGTCGTTCTTGACGATGTTGTAGCCGTGCAGCCCGTCGCCATTGGCGTCGAAATTGTAGGTGCCCTCGACGCCCTTGTAGTCGCGGATGGCGAGGATCGCCTCGCGCACCGCCTTCGGATCGGTGGATTTGGCGGTGTTGATGGCGCGCGCGGCGAGTTTCACCGCGTCATAGGTCCAGGACGAGAAATTGTCCGCCCCCGCCTTGTGCGCGGCCTTGTAGGCATCGGCGAAGGCGCGCGCCTCGGGGCTGGAATCGGCGTTGAAATCGGCGATGCCGTAGGTGCCGAAGAGCGCGGGGCCCGAGAGGCGCAGCGCCGTCGTCGCCACGATCGAGGGCGAGCCGACCCAGGGCGTGCGCACGCCGAGCTGGCGCAGCTGGCGGGCGAAGATGCCGAGATCCTGCTCGAAGGTGAAATAGCTGCCGATGACGTCCGCCGGCGAGCCCTTGATCGCCAGCACGACGGGGGTGAAGTCGGTGGCCTGGTTGGCGTAGCCCTGCTCGGTGACGACCTCCGCGCCAGCGGCCTTCAGCTCCTCGACGAGGTGCTTGTGGCCGTTGGAGCCGAACGCGTCGGTGGAATAGACCACGGCCCACTTCTTCAGCTTCAGCTCGCCGACGCCGAAGGCGGCGATGACCTTGGCGGAATAGGCGTCGTTCGGGCGGCAGCGGAACAGCCACGGGTCGCCGCTGCGCGTCAGCTCCGGGTCGGTGCCGCCGAAGAACACCGGCTTGGCGACGCGGCGCACGTCCGGGTCCATCGCCTGGGTCTGGGTCGAGCGGATCGAGCCGAGGAAGGCGACGATGGAGGCGTCGGACGCGAGCCGGTTGAAGGCGGCGACGCCGCCGGGATTGCTGGTCTGGTCGTCCTCGGTGACGAGCACCAGCTTGCGCCCGAGCACACCGCCGGCGGCATTCACCTCCTCGGCGGCGAGCTGCGCCCCCCACTGCGCGAACCGCCCCGACTCGGCCGCCGCCCCGGTGACCGGCACGACCATGCCAAGCTTGAGGTCCTCGGCCCGGACCGGCGCCGCGGCGAAGCTGGCCAGCACAGCGGCGAGCGCGGCGGCCCGCACGCCGAGACGCACGGATGGACGATTCATGGCGGCCATGTCGGGTGGTTCCTCCCTCGCGGTTCTTTGCTCGCGTGTCGCGACCGATGCGAGCATCTTGCCCCGGTTCGCCGTGCGCCACAACCGGGGGCCGGCAGGCCGCCGGCCGCGCACTCACGCCAGAACGTGGGCGCCGCCGTCGATCGGGATCACCGTGCCGGTGATGCGCCGCGCCCCGTCGCCGGCGAGGAAGGCGGCGAGCGCGCCGACATCGTCGATCTCGGCCAGATGGTGTTCCGGCGTCGTCGCCGCCGTCTGCTCCATCAGTTCGTCGAAATGCGCGATGCCGCTGGCCGCGCGGGTGCGGATGGGCCCGGGCGAGAGGGCGTTGACGCGGATCTGCTTCGGCCCCAGCTCGGCGGCGAGATAGCGCACCGCGCTCTCCAGCGCCGCCTTCACCGGGCCCATCACGTTGTAGTTGGGCACCACGCGCGCCGAACCGTAGAAGCTCACCGTCATCAGCGCGCCGCCCGCCGCCATCAGCGGCTCGGCCAGGCGCGCGGCGCGCAGGAAGGAGTGGCACGAAACATCCATCGCCTGCGCGAAACCGGCGGCGGAGCAGTCGATCACCCGCCCGTGCAGATCCTCGCGCGGGGCGAAGGCGATGGCGTGCAGCAGGAAGTCCAGCCCGCCCCATTGGCGCGCGATGGCGGCGAAGACCGCCTCCAGCTCCCCCGGAAGCGCGACGTCGCAGGGCAGCACCAGCTCGGCGCCGAGCGGCGTGGTGACGGCGCGGACGAAGGGTTCGGCACGGGCGTTGAGGAAGGTCGCCGCCAGGCGGGCGCCGGCGGCGGCGAAATGGCGGGCGCAGCCGGCGGCGATGGAGTGCTCGTTGGCGATGCCGAGCACCAGCCCGCGCTTGCCGGCGAGGTCCGGAGCGGGCCCCGCCGGCGCGGTTTCGTCGGCCACGCCTTCAGGCCTGTTTCGCCGCCATCGGTGCCGGCGCCGCCACGGCCGCCGCCGGCGCGCTGGCGACGGCCGGCTTCGCCGCCGGCTCCTTGGCCACCGCGTCCCTGGCGGCGGATGGTTTCGCCGGCGCGCTGGCCGTCTCGGCCTGCAGGCCCGCGAGCGCCAGTTCCGACGCCTCGAAATAGGAACTCCGCATCTCGTCGTTGATCCGGCGCATGCCGGCGACCATGCGCTCCATGCGGCTGCGCATGATCTCGAGCTCCGCCTCCATGTACTCCTCGGGCCGGCGCGGGGCGGTGAGCAGGCGCATCTCGGAGAGCCCGTCCTCCATCAGGCTGCGGCCGAGTTCGGCCTGCTGCAGGGCCATGCTCATGAAGCCCTGGAACAGCCGCTCGGTGGCCTTGCCGCAGCAGGCCAGCCGGTCCTGGGCGGGGGCCAAAAGCGTATCGAAGCGGAACGGGTCAAGCATCGGGGATTTGCTGTCGCGCATCGTCCGTCTCCTGGGTTTACCGTGCTGTGGGCTCCGCGGCGGTTCGGATGGTGCATGCCCCGGATGGAGCATACCATCGCGTGCATCACCACCGCGGAGCCCTCATACCGCAATGCAACAGCGCTGGCGATGACAATGCCTTGACATGAATCAAGTCGCGCCGCCCGGCGTGATCACGGTCAGCGTGTGATGGGCGATCATCGCCTCCTCGTCGGTCGGCACGACCCAGACCTGCACCGCGCTCGCCGGCGCGCTGATCCGCCCCTGCCCGGCCGCGTTGGCCGCCGGATCGAGGCTCACGCCGAGCCACCCGAGCCGGGCCGCGATCAGCGCCCGCACCGGGGCGGCGTGCTCGCCGATACCGGCGGTGAAGACGAACCCGTCCAGCCCGCCGAGCGCGCCCGCGAGCGCGGCGGCCTCGCGGGCGGCGCGGTAGGCGAAAAGCTCCACCGCCTCGCGCGCCGCCGGGGCATCGCTGGCGAGCAGGGTGCGCATGTCGCTGGCCAGGCCGGAGACGCCGAGCAGGCCGGAGCGGTGATAGAGCAGGTCCTCGATCGCCGCCGCGCTCATGCCGCGCTGCTGGGCGAGATAGAGCACGACGCCGGGATCCAGGCTGCCGCAGCGCGTGCCCATCACCAGCCCGTCGAGCGCGGTGAAGCCCATGCTGGTCTCGACGCTCTGCCCATCCCGCATGGCGCAGAGGCTGGCGCCGTTGCCGAGATGGGCCGTGATCACCCGCCCGGCGGCGAGCGCGGGGGCCAGGACACGCAGCCGGCGGGCGATCCACTCGTACGAGAGGCCGTGGAACCCGTAGCGCCGCACCCCGGCCGCGGTGATCTCGCGCGGCAGCGCGAACCGCGTCGCCAGCGCCGGCATGGTCCGGTGGAAGCCGGTGTCGAAGCAGGCGACCTGCGGCAACTCCGGCCGCATCGCCGCCAGCGCGCGGATCGGCGCCAGATTGTGCGGCTGGTGCAGCGGCGCCAGCGGCGCGAGCGCGGCCAGCGCGTCGAGCAGCGCCGCCGTCACCAGCGCCGGCGCGGCGAAGTCCGCCCCGCCATGGACGACGCGATGGCCGACCGCGACGAGGGCGTCGGCGCCGTGCTGATGGGCGAGCAGGTCGAGCAGGCCGCCGAGCAGGTCCTCGTGCGTGCGCGCCGCGCCCTCGGGCCAGCGTCGTTCCGCCAGCACCGCGCCCGCCGCGTCGCGCATCGCCAGGTGCGGCGCGCTGCCGATGCCCTCGATCGCGCCGCCGAGCACGGGGTCCAGCCCATCGGGCGTGGCAGCGATGCTGTACAGCGAGAACTTGATGGACGAGGAGCCGGCGTTGACCGTCAGCAGCGTCCGCATCGGCGCCTCAGCCCGCCACCGGCGCGCGGCCTATCCCCGGGAGGGCCAGCCGGGCGCGGGCGAGCAGCACGGCGACGGCGCAGGAGGCGATGCGGGTGCGCTCGGCATCGGCCCGGCTGGTCAGGATGATCGGCACCCGCGCGCCGAGCACGACCCCGGCGGCATCCGCCCCGGCGAGGAAGGTGAGCTGCTTGGCCAGCATGTTGCCGGCCTCGAGGTCCGGCACCAGCAGGATGTCGGCGTAGCCGGCCACCGGCGAGACGATGCCCTTCTCCTTCGCCGCCGCCGGGCTCACCGCATTGTCGAAGGCGAGCGGACCGTCCAGCAGGGCGCCGCGGATCTGGCCGCGGTCGGCCATCTTGCACAGCGCCGCGGCGTCCAGCGTCGAGCGCAGTTTCGGCGTCACCGTCTCCACCGCCGAGAGAATGGCGACGCGGGGCTTGGTGATGCCCATGACATGCGCGAGATCGATCGCGTTCTGCACGATGTCGCGCTTGGTCTCGAGATCGGGCGCGATGTTGATGGCGGCGTCGGTGAGCAGCAACGGGCGCGGATAGCGCGGCACGTCCATGAGATAGACGTGGCTGATCCGCCGCTCGGTGCGCAGGCCGCTGCTCTCGGCGACCACCTCGTGCATGAGTTCGTCGGTGTGCAGCGAGCCTTTCATCAGCATCGCGGCCTCGCCGTGGCGCACCAGCTCGACCGCGGCGGCGGCGGCGGCGTGGCTGTGCGGCGCCGGCACCAGGCGGAAGTTGGAAATGTCGAGCCCCGCCTCCTTGGCGACGGCGCGGATACGCGCCTCCGGCCCGACCAGGATCGGCGTGATCAGCCCGGCCTTCGCCGCCTCCACCGCGGCGCCGAGCGCGGCCTCGTCGCAGGGATGCACGATCGCCGTCGTCACCGGCGCCCCGCCGGCGGCCCGTTCGAGCAGCTCGCGATAGCGCTGGTGGCGGCTGATCTGCACCTCGGGCAGCGCGACGCGCGGCAGGCGCAGCTTCTCGGTCGGCGCCCTCACCTCCGCGTCGCCCTCGATCACCGTCTCGCCGCGCTGGTTGACGACGCGGCAATCGAGCAGCACCACCGAATGTTCGGGACGCTTCTCGCGCACCGTCACGGAGGCGGTGATGGTGTCGCCGATCGAGACCGGATGCAGGAAGCGCAGGCTCTGCCCGAGATAGATCGTGCCGGGACCGGGCAAACGGGTGCCGAGCACGCTCGAAATCTGCGCTGCGCCGAGCATGCCATGGGCGACGATGTGGTGAAAAATGTCGGTGCTGGCATAGGCGGGGTCGAGATGGGCCGGATTGAGGTCGCCGGAGACGACGGCGAAGAGCTGGATGTCCTCGCGCGATACCGTGCGCACGATGGCGGCGCTGTCGCCGACGGCGAGTTCGTCGAAAGTGCGGTTCTCCAGGAAGGCGGGCGCGTCCGGCGTGCCGATTCCCACCTCAATGCTCACGAACGTAGGAGCCCGGCGCATCCATGATCGGCCGGTAGCGGGCGTGGCCGAGCGGCGGCGGAGGGGCCGGCGGACCGGAGCGCGCATCGAGCCATTCGACCCAGGCCGGCCACCACGAGCCCTCGTGCCGCTCCGCCCGTTCCAGCCACTCGTCCGGCCCGACATAGCGGCCTTCGGCCGGGCGCAGGAGGCGGCGGAAATGCCGGTTGGGGTGGCCCGGCTCGCTGACGATGCCGGCATTGTGCCCGCCCGAGGTCAGCACGAAGGTGATCTCGCCATCCTCGAGCAGATGGAGCTTGTGGACCGAGCGCCAGGGCGCGACGTGGTCGGTCTCGGTGCCGACGACGAAGGCGGGGATGCGGTGGACGTCGCTGAGCGAGACCGGGCGACCGCCGGCGGGGAAGCGGCCCTCGGCGAGGTCGTCGTCGTGATAGAGCCGGGTGAGGTATTCGCTGTGCATCGCCGCCGGCATGCGCGTGCCGTCGGCGTTCCAGGTCATCAGGTCGTTGGGCATCTCGCGCTCGCCGAGCAGATAGCTGCGGATCGAGCGCGACCAGATGAGGTCGTTGGAGCGCAGCAGCTGGAACGCACCGGCCATCTGGCGGCTGTCGAGATAGCCCTGCTCGTGCATCATGTCCGAGAGGAAGGCGAGCTGGTCCTTGCCGATGAAGAGCTGCAGCTCGCCGGCCTCGGAGAATTCGGTCTGCGCCGCGAGCAGGGTCAGGCTGGCGAGCCGCTCGTCGCCGTCGCGCGCCATCGCCGCGGCGGCGATGGCGAGCAGCGTGCCGCCGAGACAGTAGCCGGCGCCATGGATGCGCGCCGCGCCGGTGATGGTGCCGACCGCGTCCAGCGCCGCCATCACCCCCTGGGTCCGGTAATCCTCCAGCGTCGCATCGCGCAGCTCGGCGCCGGGGTTGCGCCAGGAGATCGCGAACACGGTGTAGCCCTGCCCGACCAGATAGCGGATCAGCGAGTTGTGCGGCGAAAGATCGAGAATGTAATATTTCATGATCCAGGCCGGGATGATCAGCACCGGCTCCCCCCGCACCGCGGCCGTCGTCGGCGCATACTGGATCAGCTCGATCAGGCGCGTGCGCAGCACCACCTTGCCCGGGGTGACAGCGAGATTCTCGCCCACCGCGAAGCCGCCGCGCCCGGCCAGCGGCTGGCCCGCGAGATGCTCCTGCAGGTCGCTGAGGACATGCGACGCGCCGGCGAGCAGGTTGGCGCCGCCGCTATGCAGCGTCGCGTTGATCACCTCCGGGTTGAGCCAGGGGACGTTGGAGGGGGAGAACATGTCCACCCACTGGCGGATGGCGAACGGCACGATGCGGGCGTTGCGCGCGGACATGCCTTCGGGCCCGGCGGCGGCGCTCGCCCACCATTCCTCGGCGAGCAGGAAGAGCTGCTGCAGGAAGGCGAAGGGCGCGGCCTGCCAGGCCGGGTCGGCGAAGCGGTGATCGCCCGCGGGCGGGGCGATCACCTGCGCCCCGCCGGCGGCCTGCACCGCGCGGGCGGCCTGGGCCAGCGCCCGCTCGGCCAGCTCGGCGCGGCGGAACGGGCTGTTGGCGAGATGGACGGCCCAGTCCAGATGGGCGAGCCACAGCGTCGCCGGGGAGAGGCCGAGCGTGAAGCGGCCCTGAAGCGCGTGCAGCGCCTGATCCAGCGCGTGCCAGCCTTCCGCCTCCGGCCACCGGCTGCCTGGCGGGCGGGCGGGAGCGATGGCGAGCGAGGTCACGTCGTCCATGGCGGGACTCCTTCCTTGGCGCCGCCACCCCATGCGCGCGGCATGGCGGACGGGCCTTGACGCAGATCAACCAACCTGGCGAGCCTCGGTCGTAGACCGCGCGCCCCTTGCCCTCAACCCGGAAGTTGTTACATCTGGGTTGCGTGCAAGGGCGCACGGAGAGGAGGGGGACGGCGTGGAGGCGATGCACCGCGCGGTGCGGGACGCGGCGTTCGATGGCATCGTCGTCACCGACTCCCGCGGCACAATCCACCTCGTCAACGCCACCGTGCGGCGGATGTTCGGCTACGCCACGGAGGAAATGCTCGGGCGCAATATCGGCCTGCTGATGGCCGAGCCCGACGCCGCGCAGCACCAGCACTTCATGCGCCGCTATCTCGAGAACCGCGAGCGCCACGTCATCGGCACCAGCCGCGAGGTGGTGGCGCGCCGGCGCGACGGCACGCTGTTCCCGATCGAGATCGCGATCGGCGAGCTCGGCCAGGACGGCGAGCCCTCCTTCATCGGCATTCTGCGCGACATCACCGACCGCAATCCCGCCGAGGCGGCGCTGACCGAACGCGAGGAGCGGCTGCGCTCGATCCTCGCCACCGTGCCGGACGCCGTCATCGTCATCGACGAGCGCGGCGCCATCGAATCCTTCAGCGGCGCGGCCGAGAAACTGTTCGGCTACACGCAGGCCGAGATCGTCGGCCAGAATGTCAGCGTGCTGATGCCGGAGCCCTATCGCAAGAGCCATGACGGGTTCCTGGCGCGCTATCTCGCCACCGGCGAGCGGCGCATCATCGGCATCGGCCGCGTCGTGGTCGGGCAGCGTGCCGACGGCACCACCTTCCCGATCGAGCTGCATGTCGGCGAGATGTTCCCCGGCGGACGGCGGCTGTTCACCGGCTTCGTGCGCGATTTGACGGAAATGCAGCGCACCGAGACCCGGCTGCAGGACCTCCAGGCCGCCCTGCTCCACGCCTCGCGCCTGACGACGATGGGCCGCATGGCATCGACGCTGGCACACGAGATCAACCAGCCGCTCACCGCCATCGCCAACTACGTGCAGGCGGCGCGCCAATTGCTCGACAGCGGCCGCCCCGATGCGATGCAGCGCGTCGCCGACGCGATCGAGAAGGCGGCGGCGCAGGCCAGCCGCGCCGGGACGGTCATTCGCCACATGCGCGAGTTCGTCACCCGTGGCGAGACCGAGCGCCGGGGCGAGGATCTCAACAAGATGGTGCAGGACGCCAGCGCGCTGGCGCTGATCGGCTCGCGCGAATATGGCGTGCAGGTGCGGTTCAACCTCACCCCCGACCTGCCGTCGGTGCTGGCCGACAAGGTGCAGATCCATCAGGTCGTGCTCAATCTCGTGCGCAACGCGATGGAGGCGCTGCAAGGCTGCGACACGCGCGAGATCACCCTCACCACCCGGCTCGACGGGGCGCATCGCATGGCCCATGTCGAAGTCGCCGATACCGGTCCCGGCCTGGCGCCGGAGATCGCAGCGCAATTGTTCCGCCCGTTCGTCTCGACCAAGAAGCAGGGCATGGGCCTCGGGCTCTCGATCTGCCGCGAGATCATCGAGAGCCATGGCGGCCAGTTGCAGATCAGTTCGGTGCCGCAGCGCGGCATGGCGGTCGGGTTCACGCTGCCGCTGGCGCAGGAGGCCGACCTTGACGCCGAATGACCTCGTCATCGTCGTCGATGACGACGACGCCGTGCGCGATTCCCTCCAGGTGCTGCTGGAGACCGCCGGCTACCAGGTGCGCGGGCACGCCTCCGGCGCCGCGCTGCTCGCCGATATTCCAGCCTGCGGCTGCATTCTTCTCGATATCCGCATGCCGGAGATGGACGGGATCACGGTGCTCGACCGGCTGCGCGAGCAGGGCGCGCGCCTGCCGGTGATCGTCATCACCGGCCATGGCGACGTGCCGCTGGCGGTGCGCGCGATGAAGGCCGGCGCCATCGACTTCATCGAGAAGCCGTTCGACCAGGACCAGATCCTCGCCAGCCTGCGCGAGGCCTGCGCCGGCCACGCGCGCGAGGCGGCGGAGCGCGAGGACGCGAGCGAGCGCGCCGGCGCGCGTCTGGCCAGCCTCACGCCGCGCGAGCGCGAGGTGCTGGAAGGGCTGATGGCCGGACTGCCGAACAAGACCATCGCCTTCGATCTCGGCATCAGCCCGCGCACCGTCGAGATCCATCGCGCCCGGGTGATGGAAAAGAGCGGCGCGCGCAGCCTCTCCGAACTGGTCCGCCTCGGCCTCGCCGCCGGCATCGAGCCGAAGGCGCGATAGCGGCGCGCGCCCCACGCGGTCGCATAGGGGTATTTCCGTATTTCGCTGCGGCTGGGCCCGGTCCTACCCTTGGTTGGGCCGGTGGCGGGTTACGATGACGCGTTGCGGTGGCCACGGGCCGTCGCCCACTCCCCGACACGTTTGCGTGGACCGATGAATTCGCGTGGACCCGGATGGGTTGGTGTGGCCGATGGACATGATCACGGACAAGACCGAGACCGCCGGCGCGGCGAGTGGTGCGTGGACCATGCTGTGCGAAGCCGAGGGCTGCGCCTGTTGCGGCATCTGCATCATCGACGATGACGCCGCCGTGCGCGACGCCCTGGCCGCGCTGCTCGATGCCTACGGCTACCGCACCCAGAGCTTCGCGCGCTGCGAGGAGTATCTGGCCCAGGGCTGGGCGGCCGATATCGGGTGTATCATTCTGGATCCGCATCGCCAGGGCGAGGTGGTCGGCAAGGCCATCGCCGCGCTGTGCCGCAGCGGGCGGCGCATTCCGGTGGTGGTGATGGCCCGCACCCTGAAGCGGCCACCGCCGCTGCCGGGCAATCCCGAGATTTTCCACGTCCTCGAGAAGCCGTTCCCGCCCGAGCAACTGCTCGGCGTCGTGGCCGCGGCCATCGAGGCGCATGCGACGCCGCCGCTTACGTAGCTTTCCGTACGGCACATCCCTGATTTCGCCCGGCCGCTGGCCGGCGTCTAGTGGGGCTCGGAGACGAGGTGAAGGGAAGGGATCAGATCATGCAAGCGCTGCTCGAGCCCCAGGGCCAAGTGGTTGCCAACCGGCGGGAGCCGGGGCGGATGACGGGCGCCATGGCCGGAGACGGCGCCGCGAGCGACGATGCGCTGCATCTGCCCGGCCGCATCTGCTCCTTCGCCCGCGGCGCTGAGATCTACGCCGAGGGCAGCGCCATGGACCATCTCTACCGCGTGGTCTCCGGCGCCGTGCGCATCTGCAAGGTGATGGCCGACGGGCGGCGCCAGATCGTCGAATTCTCCGTCGCCGGCGACACGTTCGGGCTCGATGGGCTGGCCAATCACGGCTTCAGCGCCGAGGCGATCACCGCGACGACCCTGGTCTGCTATCCCCGCCGCCAGCTCGAGGAGGCGGTCCGCCAGGGCGGGCGCGTGGCGCGGCTGGTCGAGCGCATGACGCTCAACCGGCTGGTCGCGGCGCAGAACTGCATCGTCATGCTCGGGCGCAAGACGGCCCAGGAGCGCGTCGCCTCCTTCCTGCTCGAAATGTGCCAGCGCACCACGCTGGCCAACGCCGGCGTGCTGATGCTGCCGATGTCGCGCTACGACATCGCCGACCATCTCGGCCTCACCGTCGAGACCGTCAGCCGCGTCCTCGGCGCGCTCCGGCGCGAGGGCGCCATCGCCCTGGCGGACGCCCATAATCTGCGCGTCCTCGACCGCAGCCGCCTGCGCGCGCTCAGCGAGGATCGGGTCTGACGAGACCGGCCGGCCTCAGCCGCCCTGCAGGGCCCGCACCACCAGCGCCGCGGCGCTGGCGCGGTTCTCGATGCCGAGCTTGTCGTAGATCGATTCGAGGTGCTTGTTCACGGTGCGCGGGCTGAGGCCGAGAATCGCGGCGATGTCCCGGTTCGCCTTGCCCCGCGCCAGCCACAGCAGCACTTCCGCCTCGCGCGCCGTGAGCCCGAGATGCTCCTTCAGCCGGGCCGCCTCCTCGGCCTCGTCGGTCGCGGCGGCGGCGGAAACCCGGAGCAGGATCTCGTCCTCGGCGACGCGGCCGACATAGGCGAGCTCCAGCGCCCGCCCGCCGAGCACGATGCGCCGGCGGGCCTGCGTCCCCGCCTCGGTGCCGCAGCGCAGGCTCCACGCCACCAGCTCCGCCGGCAGCGCGGCGCCTTCGGGCTCCAGCAGCGCCGCCGCCTGCGGCGTGCTCCACACCACCTGCCCCGCCGGGTCGATCGCCAGCAGGAAGCGGCCGGCGACGTCCAGCGCCCGATGCGCGCTCAGCGTCAGGCGCGCATTGGCCAGATGCACGCCGACGCGCGCCACCACCTCGGCCGGCGCCACCGGCTTGGTCACGTAGTCGACGCCGCCGGCCTCCAGCGCCTTCAGCACATGCTCGGTCTCGGTCAGCGCCGTCATGAAGATGATCGGCACCGC
>JAKAZO010000142.1 GCA_021815825.1 Pseudomonadota bacterium | reverse complement strand
CGCCGGGTGCGTAGCCGAGGGCGCGCAAGCGTGGCCCGATCTCCTGCTCCGGTGTGATGTCGAAGCGGACCGAGAGGCGGAAGAACGGGTGCCAGCGGGGCAGGTAGCCAGGGCGCATCACCGCCGCGGTCTCCCCGGTATCGACCAGGATCGGGCCTTCCGGATGATCGATGAGCCAGGCGAAGATCGGCCGCCACTCCGTCCAGCCACGGTCGAGCAGCACCCCCAATGGCCCGAGCGGACCGCGGCGCTCCTGGCTCGGGCGCAAGGCGACGCGGCCGGTGCTGATCGGGTGGATGTGGATGGTCATGCGCCGGATGACGCGCGGATCACGCTCTATCCCGTTGTCTGAACGAGCAACTTTATCCCATCAGCCGATTCCGTCTGACGGAATCTTACTCTAGCCTGCGAGGCGTCATGACTCACGCCGAATCCGTTCCGCCGGGTCTGCGCGCCCTTTTTGTGGGCTTTCTGACCATCGGCCTGTCCGGCTTCGGCGGCGTGCTGCCCTGGGCGCGTCGCGTCGTGGTCGAGCGGCGCCACTGGCTCAGCGAAGCCGAATTCACCGACCTGCTCGGCCTCTGCCAGTTCCTGCCGGGACCCAACGTGATCAATCTCTCGGTCGCGCTCGGCGCGCGCTTCCGCGGTGTGGCGGGTTCGGCGGCCTGTTTTGCCGGGCTGATGGCGGCGCCGATGGTGATCGTCCTGGTCCTCGGCGCATTGCAGACCCGCTATGGCGGGCTGCCCGTGGTCCAGCATCTGTTCCGCGGCCTCGCCGCCGGTGCCTCCGGCCTGGTGCTCGCGACCGCGATCCGCATCGGCGCGCCGCTGCGCCGCCACCCGGTGGGCCTCGTTATCGGGCTCGGCGCCGCCGCGGCGCTGGCGCTTGCCCGCCTGCCGCTGCTGCCCGTGCTGCTCGCCGCCGCGCTGCTCGGCATCCTGCTGGCGAGGCGCACCGGACGATGACCGGAACGCTGCTCGATCTCGCGCGCATCTTCGCCACGCTGTCGCTCCTCGCCGTGGGCGGCGGCAACACGATCCTGCCGGAGATGCAGCGCCAAGTGGTCGTGGTGCATTCCTATATGTCGGCCGACCAGTTCGCGGCGCTCTATGCGCTGGCCCAGGCGGCGCCGGGGCCGAACATGCTGGTCGCGACGCTGATCGGCTGGCATGTCGCCGGACTGGCCGGCGCCCTGGTCGCGACTCTCGCCCTCTGCCTGCCCTCCTCGCTGCTCACCCTTGCCGTTGGCGGTCTGTGGTGGCGCTTTCGCGAGGCGCCCTGGCGGCGGCGCGTACAGGTGGGGTTGGTGCCCGCGACGTCGGGGCTGATCCTCGGCGGCGCGCTGGTGCTGTGCCTGTCCACCAGCCGCGATTGGCGCTTCGCCGCCGTCACTGCCCTGGCCGCCGGCGGAGCCCTGTTGACGCGGTTCAACCCGCTCTGGTTCCTGGCCGTCGCGGCGGCGATCGGCGTCGTCCTGGGGTAGGGCGCTCACGCCTCGCTGGGCGGCGGCATCGCACTGAGGATGGCGGCCAGCACCAGCACCAGAGCGGCGAGGACGAGCGCCGCCCTGAGGCTGCTCCCGAGCGCCGGCACCGCCTCCGCGCCACGCCGCAGGCGCCACCGGTTGCGCACCGCCAGGGCCAGCAGCAGCGAGAACAGGACCATCTTCGCCAAGCAGATGCGGCCATAGGCCGTTGCCGCCAGGCTCAGCGGCCCGCCGGCGAGCCAGTCGGCCTGGAGCGCGGCGGTCGCGCCGACGACCAGTACGGCGCCGATGCCCATGAATGAGAACCGCCGAAGCGTCGCCATCGCCCGCCGGGGCGGGACGGAGACGATGACGAGCAGAAGCGCCGGCAGGCTGCCAAGCCAGCTCGCCGCCGCCAGCACGTGCAGCGTCTCGCTCGCGAGCAGGAGGTTGGGTCCATGCCAGATCGCCAGGGCGTGCAGATGCCCCGCCTGCAGCGCCGCGGCGAAGCCCGCGAAAACGGTGGCCGCGCCCGGCCGATCGGCGGCGAGCGCCAAGCCGATGCCGCCCAGCAGACCCAGCCGAAGCAGCATGAGGTGGCCGAAATCGGTGTGGAGGAGCACCTCGGGCACGCGTGCCAGCGTCTCGCGGATGCTGTCTGTCTGCGCCATCGCCGCCGTTTGCAGCCCGAACCAGAGCCCGAGCGCGAGGACCGCGCCGGGGAGCGCGCCCAGCAAGAGTGCCGCGAAGCCATGGTGCGGATCCGTCGCGCCGCCATCACCGGCGGTCGGCCGGGCGATGATGGTGGCCACCAACAGCGTGCCGAAGATGACGAACACGAAGCCGACCGCGAGCGCACGGCTCGCGGCCAGCCCCGTCGCCAGCGTGTCGGACCCCGGCACCGCGACGCTATCTCGAGACCTGGAAGCGGAAATGCCCCTGGGTCCGGTGCGTATCGGTCGAGGTCGCAGACCAGGTCACGAGGTATTCGCCGGGAGGGATCGGCTTGAGACGGATCATCAGCCGCCGGCGGTCGGCTGGGTCGGATACGAGGCTGCCGTCATCGACCTGCTTTCCGGCGGCGTCGGTCACCTTGATGCTGCAGAACAGGGGCTCGACGGTCTCCGAGAAGGTCAGCCGCACCCAGGCCGGCGCGGCCGGCACGAGGCTGGCGGGAGCAGGCTGAGCGGCGCGCAGCAGGGCGTGGGCGAAGCCGGGCGCCACGCCTGGCCCGGCGAGCATGGCAAGGACCAGAGCGGCGATGACGATGCGGCGGGGAGGGATCATGGCGGTCTCCTGGGTGCGATCGATGGGGAACAACAGAGGCGGCCCGGATGATCAATGGAACGATAGACGGCCGATGCTGTCAGGGAAGAGATCGTCGGAAAAGACGTGCGGCGCCGGCGTGCCGCCGACATGCGGGCCGGCGGCCAGCGCGGCCGCGAGACAGCGATTCGCGATGCGGCTGCACTCCCTGTCCAATCAGAAGGCAGACGCGCCATCCAGGTGGGGATGGGCTCGGATCAGACGAGAGGCGGTGGCCCCCGTGGGCAGGGCCGAAGGAGGCAGCTCTGGCGGACCTGCGGGGAGACGGCGAGCCGGAAGAAGGTGACAGGGCGCGCAAACAGGGCCTGCGCATGCGCCAGGTCCTCCCATATCGAGCAGAGGGCACAGTCTGGACCGTGGTGATGCGCCGGCCCCAGATCGGGCGGCAACGCACCATCATCCGGGGTTCCGGCGCTGCGGCAGATGGAGGCCGCGATCAGCGCATTGAGCCCCGAACGCGCGGCCGATGCTGCCGTGACGGCAGCCGGTGGGACGAAGCCGGCAGCGACGATCTGGACCAGCGCCGCCAGCAGCGCCAGGAACCCGGGCCCCTGCCTCATGCGGCGCGCGGCAACGGTGCGGCACATCGCCGGTGTCTAGCGTGATGATTTAGAAATTCCTATACGAATTTCTGAATCTGAATTACGCTAGATTCAATATGTTAGG
>JAKAZO010000064.1:7770-17369 GCA_021815825.1 Pseudomonadota bacterium | reverse complement strand
GCCCTCCGTGCCCTTGGCGGCGTGGCCCAGGGCCTTGCCTTCGAGGGTTCGGTAGGTGTCGTAGCGGTTCTTGTAGGCGGCGTAGAATCCGTCATATTCCGAGCTCTTGGCGTTCAGGTCGGTGATCTTGTCGAGCAATTCCGTCGTCTTGGTGCCGAGCGCCTTGACCGCCTTCTGTAGCTGTGGGTTGTTGTCCTGGCTCGTCTTTTCGATCACCTCCATCAGGTTCTTGGCTTTTTTCCAGAGATCTTCCGTGCTTTTGTCCTTGACCGCGATCTTGGCATTGTATTCGGTCAGAAGCTTGCCCAGCCCGCTGATGCTCTTGACGAACGGCACGCCGAGCGCGGCCGCGAGTTCGCGCCCGGTCTGCTTGGCGCCGACCGCCTTCTCGGTCCAGACCTTTGCCAGTACGATATCGGTCTCGATGATGTCGTTCTCGGCTTTCGAAATATCGCGGGCCTGGTTGTAGATGTCGGTGCCGATGCTGACCACCGTCTTGGCGATGCCGAGAATCGCCACCGCCGAGGAGGCGCCGAACGTCATCACCGTGTGGGCGACGTTGGCGGCAACCGAGATCACACCGAGGCCGAGCCGCGCCGCGAACAGCGCGCGATACTTGGTGAGCGCCTTGTTCTTCTTGACGTAGGTCGCCCACTCCGCCTCGACCGCCTTGGTCGCCTTGCCGCCCTGCGCCTCCGCGATCTGACGGCAGATGACGTTGAGGGTCTTGACCCGATCCTCCGCCTCCTTTTCGTCCTTTGGCGGCTTCTTCTCGAAAATCTCATCGGTCGCGATCGCCGCTTCCTGGAAGGTCTTCTTCGCCTCGTTCAGGGCCTCGAAGGCGGTCTTAAGCAGCTTCTGGCCAATCAGCTTGTCCTTGTCGAAGGCCGCCTCAATCTCCTTTGGTGCGTTGCTGAGGACGACCTCGGCCATCATTTTCGGCACAGCGAGATTTTTGACCTTGAGCCCTTGTGCGAGGTCGATGCTCGCGATCTGAATGTCCGCCATATATTACCCCCCAAATGCTACTGACATGCGGTGAAAGCCTCTGGCGCAGCGCAGGCGCGTGGGCAAATCCCATCGCACGCGGGATTGCTGCCGCGCCTCCCGATTCGACCGCCCATCTGTTAATTTCAGCCAAAGACAATTATGAGGATACGCAAATCCGCGGACGACCCGCAACTGTCGGGGTGGCACATCGGCGGAGTGGATGAGGAGCCGCAGCCTTGCGTCGATTGATCGCTGGAAACTGGAAAATGAACCTGCTGCGCGCGGAGGCGGAGTCGCTGCTCGCGGGCTTGCGCGCCGGCGCGGCGGGACTCGCATGCGAGCTGCTGGTCTGTCCGCCGGCGACACTTCTGAGCCTGGCCGCGAGCGCCCTTTCCGGCTCCTCCATCGCGCTCGGCGGACAGGATTGTCACGCCGCGGCCAAGGGCGCGCATACCGGGGACATCTCTGCGCCCATGCTGCGTGACGCCGGGGCGCGCTACGTGATTCTCGGTCATTCGGAGCGCCGCGCCGACCATCACGAGAGCGACGCCGACGTGCATGCCAAGGTCGAAGCGGCGGTCGCGGCCGGGCTTGTGCCGATCGTCTGCGTCGGCGAGAGCGAGTCCGAGCGGGTCGCCGGGAAGGCGGAGAGCGTCGTGGCGGCGCAACTGGAGTTCAGTCTCCCCGATGGATTCGCCGGCGCCATCGCCTATGAGCCGGTCTGGGCCATCGGTACCGGGCGAATCCCCAGCGCAGAGGATGTCGCGTCGATGCACGCTCATATTCGCGCGCGGCTGACCCAGCGCTTCGCCGCTGCCGGCGCCGCGGTGCGCATTCTGTATGGCGGTTCGGTGAAGCCGGAAAACGCAACGACGCTGCTGCGCCTGCCCGAGGTCGGCGGCGCGCTGGTCGGTGGAGCGAGCCTGGACGCGGCATCGTTCCTGGCGATCGCGCGCGCGGGCTGAGGCCCGCCTGATCAGCGCGGCCTCAGGCCCGGTCGCGGGTCAGGCCGATCGAGCGGTGCGCGGCGGGCTTGGATGGTGCCAACAGCCGGTTGCGCGTTCCGCCCTCGAACGGGGCGACGCGTCCAGACATCGAAGTGGCGTGGCGCCGGTCGGAGAGATCCCGCCGACCGGGGCCCGAGTGCGCGGCTCCGCTATGCTCGAACCGTCCGCCATGGCAGCGTGACGCATGCCAGACGGCCGCCGGCGATCCGGCGCGCGCGAAGTTCGTCTACTCAGGGAGGGACATCATCGAGCCCCAGCAGGACAGAGCGGTGACGGCGCGGATATCCCGGCCCGCGCGGGCGGCCGGAATGACGGCTGAGGATATCGCGGCCATCGTCGCCGGGTGCCACCCGGATCCGTTTGGGGTGTTGGGGCCGCACCAGACCGCGCGGGGCATCGAGCTGCGCGCATTCCTGCCGGCCGCACGGGCGGTGACGCTGCATGCCGGCGGCCACTCGGTCGTCATGGCGCGGCGCCATCGGGCCGGGTTTTTCGTCGGCCGGATGCCGCCGGGCGCCGCATCGCCGGATTACACGCTGCGGGTGACCACGGCGGATGGCAGGCGCGAGCAGCGCGATCCTTACGGATTCGGCCCGGTCCTCGGCCCGCTCGACGATCACCTGCTGCTCGAGGGCACCCATCAGCGTCTTTATGACCGTCTCGGCGCGCACGTGCTTCACCATCAGGGAGCCGACGGCGTGCATTTCGCGGTCTGGGCGCCGAACGCACGCCGCGTATCGGTCGTCGGCGATTTCAATCGTTGGGACGGGCGCTGCCATCCGATGCGCAAGCGCCACGACAGCGGCGTATGGGAGATTTTCGTTCCCGACCTGGGCGAGGGGACGGTCTACAAATACGAGCTGCTGGGCCCGGACTGCGCGTTGCTGCCGTTGAAGACCGACCCGTTCGGCTTCGCCGCCGAGTGCCGTCCGGCCAACGCGTCGGTGGTGGCGCGTACCGACGCTTTCGCGTGGACCGAAGCGACCCGGCTCCCGGGCGGCGACTGGCACCGCCGGCCGATGACGATCTACGAGGTCCATCTCGGCTCCTGGCGCCGCGCACCCGACGGTGGCTTCCTGAGCTACGAAGCCCTCGCCGACGCCCTGATCCCCTACGCCGCCGGGCTTGGTTTCACCCACCTCGAGCTGCTGCCGGTGACGGAGCACCCGCTCGATGCCTCGTGGGGCTATCAGCCGATCGGACTCTTCGCGCCGACCAGCCGTTTCGGCGATCCGGCCGGCTTCGCCCACTTCGTCGATCGAGCCCATGAAGCAGGGCTCGGCGTGATCCTCGATTGGGTACCGGCGCATTTCCCCACCGACAACCACGGCCTCGCCCGTTTCGACGGCACGGCGCTCTACGAGCACGCCGATCCCCGGCGCGGCTTCCAGCCGGACTGGAACACCGCGGTCTACGATTTCGGCCGCCGCGAGGTGGCGAATTTCCTGCTCGCGAGCGCGCTCTTCTGGCTCGACCGCTATCGCATCGATGGGCTGCGCGCGGACGCGGTCGCCTCCATGCTCTATCTCGATTACTCGCGCCCCGCCGGCGGCTGGGCCCCCAACCCGGACGGGTCGAACGACAACCGTGACGCGGCTGCGTTCCTGCGCATGGCCAACACCCGCATCTATGCGCAGCATCCTGGCACGACGATGATCGCCGAGGAGTCGACCGCCTGGCCCGGCGTGTCGCGTCCCGTCGAGGCCGGCGGGCTCGGCTTCGGCTTCAAGTGGAACATGGGCTGGATGCACGACACCCTGAGCTATCTTGCCCAAGATCCAGTGCATCGGCGCTGGCATCACCGGCGCATGACCTTCGGAATGCTCTACGCCTGGTCGGAGAATTTCGTGCTGCCGCTCTCACACGACGAGGTGGTGCACGGGAAGAGGTCGCTGCTCAGCCGCATACCCGGCGATGCCTGGCAGCGCTGCGCCACCTTGCGCGCCTATTATGGCTTCATGTGGGGGCACCCGGGTAAGAAGCTCCTGTTCATGGGGGGGGAGTTCGCGCAGGAAGCGGAGTGGAACCACGACCGGGGGCTCGACTGGCAGCTGCTCGATATGCCGGCGCATCGTGGCGTGCAGTCGCTGATCGGAGATCTGAACCGGGCCTATCGCGCCCATCCGGCGCTGCATGCCCGCGATTGCGAGCCCGATGGGTTCCGCTGGATCGAGGCGGACGATGCCGATGCGTCAGTGTTCGCCTGGCTCCGTCTGGCTCCCGATGCGCCGCCGGTCGCAGTGCTGTGCAACTTCACCCCGGTGTCGCGGCACCGGTACCGCATCGGCCTGCCGGCGGCGGGGCGCTGGCGTGAAATTGTCAACACCGATGCCGAAATCTATGGCGGCACGGGTCTTGGCAACCAGGGGGCCGTGTTGGCTGAAGCCAGCCCCTGGCGGGACTTGCCTGCTTCGGCCGAGATCCTGCTGCCGCCGCTCGCCACCGTTTGGCTGCTGTGGGATCCGCAATGAGCGCACCTCGCGTCACGCCCGGACGGGCCGAGCCGCTCGGCGTGCGGGTGGATGCGGACGGGCTCAACATTGCCGTGTTCTCCGCCCACGCCGAGGCGGTGTTCTTCTGCCGGTTCGAGGGTGATCGGGAGGAGGACCGGATCCGTTTGCCCGCGCGTACCGGCGATGTGTTCCACGGGCACATCGCCGGCCTCGGCCCCGACACACGCTATGGGCTGCGCGTCGCCGGCCCCTGGGCGCCGGCGTCGGGCCATCGTTTCGATGTGGCGAAGCTGCTCGCCGATCCGTGGGCCAGCCGTTTCGACCGCCCGTTCCGTCTGCATCCGGCGCTGCTGCCGGGCGGGGGCGACAGCGCCGATGCGGTCCCGAAAGCGATCGTGGAGGCCGATCCACCGCCGCCTCAGGTCCCGCGCTTCGCCTGGGACGGCGGCGTGATCTATGAACTGAACGTCGGCGCCTTCACGCGGCGCCACCCGTCGATCCCCCCGGCGATTCGCGGTACCTTCGCCGGCCTCGCCCACCAAGCTGCGATCGCCCATCTGCGCCGGCTCGGCGTCGCCGCGGTGGAGTTGATGCCGCCGACCCCTCGGATCGAGGCGCCGCATCTGGCGGCGCTCGGGCTTGCCGATGCCTGGGGCTACAACCCGGTGACCTTCGCCGCCCCCGACCCACGCCTCGCGCCGGGCGGCTTTGCCGAGGTGCGTGCCGCAGTGGATGCGCTGCACGCGGCCGGTATCGCGGTGCTTGTCGATATCGTGCTCAACCACACCGGCGAATATGACGCCTCCGGTCCAATCCTGTCGCTGCGCGGGATCGACAACGCCACCTATTACCGGCTCGACCCAGCCGATCTGTGTCGATATCGAGACGACACCGGCTGCCGCAACACGCTGGCGCTGGACCGGCCCGCCGGCGTGCGGCTCGCCATGGATGCGCTCCGCACCTGGGTGTTGCGGGCTGGCATCGACGGATTTCGCTTCGATCTCGCGACCGTTCTCGGCCGCGGCGAGGCGGGGTTCGACCCGGCTGCGGCGCTGCTGAGCGCGATCGAACAGGATCCGCTGCTGCGCGTTCGGGCTCGCATCGCCGAGCCATGGGACCCCGGTTCGGGCGGCTATCGCTTGGGCGCCTTTCCGCCCGGGTGGGGGGAATGGAACGATCGCTGCCGCGACACGCTGCGCCGGTTCTGGCGTGGCGATGCTGGCCAGTTGGGGGCGTTCGCGACCGTGCTCTGTGGTTCCGCCGATCTGCTTGCGCCGCGGCACCGGCCGCTGACGCGCTCGGTCAATTTCGTGACGGCGCATGACGGGTTCACGCTCGCAGACCTCGTTGCCTACGCCGCAAAGCACAACGACGCCAACGGCGAAGGCGGCCGGGATGGAACCGACACGAACTGGTCCTGGAACCACGGCGTGGAAGGCCCCACCGACGATGCCGCGGTGCGCGCCGCGCGTGCGGCCGATGCCCGCGCGCTGCTCGCCTGCCTTATGCTGGCGCGCGGTACGCCGCTGCTGGCGATGGGTGACGAGTGCGGGCGGACCCAGTGCGGCAACAACAACGCCTACGCGCAGGACAATGTGCTGTCCTGGTTCGACTGGGAGGGGATGGACCGCGCCCTGCTGCGCTTCGTCCGCCGATTGGTGCAACTGCGCCGGCGCTGTGCCATTGCGCGCGGGGACGCCCCGTTGCGTGGGTCCGAGGTGGCCTGGCGGACCCCCGAAGGCGCGCCCATGACCCCGGCGCTGTGGCAGGAGCCCGAGCGGCGCAGCGTGGTCGCGGTGCTGGCAGGCGCGGCAAGCCAGGTCTTGCTGGCGGTTCACGCCGGCACCGCCCCGCTCCGGATCCGGCTGCCGGACGGCCAGGCAGGCCGCGGTTGGCGTGTGATCCTGGATACGGCGGCACCGGGACGGCGCGGGCCGTGCGCGGGATGGCTGGAATTGGCGGGGCGGTCGGTCGTCCTCCTGGCATCCTGAGCGCCGATCGCGCGGCCGCACCTCGGCCGCGCTCTCTCATCGTGGGATCGCACGCCGTAATCCGATCGGCCGATCCCGTCTGATCGGCCGCTGCGCTACCCGGTCGCCAGCACGCGCGTCTGGCCCTTGGTCCCGTCCGCCATTTGCCAGCTCAGCGCCACCGCACCGCCGCTTGGCACGGCCTCCGTCCGCAGCACCGCCGCGTGCACCCCGAACCCGGCGGAGAGAGTCGCGCGCTCGCCGCCGAGCGTGTCTGCGGACCAGCGCACCTGCGCCGGCTGTGGCAGGACCACCACCAGCCGCGTCCCCGCGCTCATCCGGCCGATCGGGGCCCAAGGTGTCCAAATGCTGCGGACCGCCGTCCGGCGCTGCGCCCGGTAGCGCCGTGCCACCGCGCCCGGCGCATCCACCGGCCGTCCGGCGTGGCGGGAGATGACCAGCTTCACGAATTCCGCATGGGCCCAGGCCAGCGGTGTGGCCGAACCGGTCGGCCGGCCGGGAAACAGGAAGCGGCGCGGGATGGCCTCCGCATCCCACACCTGTTCCGGGATCATCCCGCCCTTGCCGGCCATCGCCGCCATCGTCTCCAGCAGCGGCAGGGGGTCGCGCCCGGCGGCGAGCTCGTACTGGCCGCGCTCGCCAGCCAGCAGCGGCCAGGCCCGGCCGCGCCCGGCCCCTGTGAAGGGCGCGCCCGTCTCGGTCTCGCCATAGCCGTCACCGGTGTAGCGGTGCCAAGCGGGGCCATTCGGCGTATCGGTCTTCAGCAGGGCATCGGCAAGCCTCACGCTGTCCGTGATCAGCGGGTCGTCGGCGCGGCGCAGCCCCATCCGCACCAGGGCGAGAAAATCGAGCGAGATCAGCTCCGCCGCCGGCACGGCGCGCGGTTCCGGCTGGTTGTGCAGCGGAATAGGGCGGGAGAGCGCGTCGGCGTCGTCCAGGATCGCGGCTGGTGCCAGGTGCACGTAATGCGCCGCGATCCCCAGTTCGGCGGACAGCCGCCCACCGCGCACCACCAGCCAGCGGTCGATTTCGGCGTTCCAGAAATCGGCCGTCAACAGCGCGAGCCAGCGCAGCCGCAGCGGCAGGAACGCGGCGCCAGCCACCAGCGCGGCGATGGCGCAGGCGAGCGTATAGGGTGTGAGACCAGCGCTCTCCTCCCAGCGGTCCTGTTCGCTCACCGGCCCGGTTCGAAGCAGATAGCCGAGCGCGGCGCCGATCACGTCGCCGACCTCGGTGCCGCCCAGTGCGTCGCGCTCGGCCAGCAACGCGGCCAGGATCACCGGGCACGCGGTCTGATCGAGCTGCCGGCCCTGCCAGTACGGTCGCCCACCGAGCCACTGATTCTGCTCCCAGTGCCCGTCCTCGCGTTGGGTCGCGATCAGGTAGCGGAGCGCGTCGCGCGCCTCCTCCTCGGCCCCGAGCGCGAGCAGCGCGGTGGCGCACTGCACGAGGTCCCGCGGCCAGACGAGGTGATAGCCGCCGCGCTCGGTGCCGCGATCCCCCCACGGGATCGACAGGCTCGCCACCATCGCGCCGGGATAGGTTTTGTCCAGATGGCTGCGCAGGACCATCGCCGAGGTCAGGAACTGCGCGCGCAGCCCCTCTGGCGCGTCCCAGCGGATCGGATTGCGGCGGTTGGCGCCGGCGTACCAGGCCTGCCAGTCCGAGATCTGGCGCAGCAGCACCGCCGCGAAGGGTTCCAGCAGGCTCGTTGCGGCGAGCGTCGCCGCCGCCTGCTTGGAGGCGGCGAAGCCAAGCGCCAGCACCGCCTCCGCCGGGAGCGCCGCGATCAGCGCCACGTTACCCGGACCGGCCCGCTCGTAGCGCCAGGTCAGCGCGCCGTGCGCGGCGAAATCCTGCCAGCCGTCGCTATGACCGACATAGCCCACGCTTGCCGCGCCGATCGCGTCACGCTGCCGCGCATCGGCCGCCAGCAGGGCGAGGCCGAAGGGCCCCTGCTCGGCCCACAGCACCTGCCGGCCGCGATAGCGGCGCACCTCGGCCATGTTGCCTTCGCCGGTGGCCCCGAGCCGCGGAGCCATGAGCGCATAAAGCCTCAGCGTGGGATCGCCGGTCAGTGAGGTCTGCACCAGCAGCACGTCGCGTGATGGATCGGGCGTGATGCGCAGGCGCAGTTGGAATCGTGGATGGCGATGCAGGATCTCCACCGCCGGCACACCGGGGGCGAGCAGGCTGACCTCATAGGCGCCGAGCCGCTTCACCTCCACCCAGAACCCGGCGTCGTCGGCGACGATGAAGCCGAGATCCCGGATCTGCGGCAGATCAACGCGTGGGTAGTAGACCTCGGTGACGATGCCGAAGCCGAGCGTGAACCAAAGCCGCGCCGGGCCGAGCGAGCCGCCGACCACGTCCTTGGCGCTCGAGGTCCAGGTCGGCGCGACGCCGGGCCGGCCAGGCGCGTCGGCCGGGGAGGCGGTTTCGCTGCTCACGAGACGGTTCGAGTCGAGGGGCATATGCGACCGAAAATGCCATAAAAGGATTTGCAGCACTCTAACACCACGGCAGTGGCCCGCCAGGAGAGCGATCAGGATGTTGCCCGAAGCGGACGAAGCGATGATCGCGCGGCTGGCGGCGCTGGCCGGGATTTCCTCCTCCTATCACGACGCCGATGGACGGTTCAGCTTGCTGACGCCGGAAATCCGCGCGGGCGTTCTGCGCGCGCTGGGCCATGATCCCGACTCGCCGGGCGCGGTGCGCGACGCCGTGGCGGCCCTGCAGGCGGCGCCCTGGCGCGCCCTGTTGGCGCCGATGGTGGTTCTGCCGCCGGCAGAGCAGGCGCCTGAGCTCACGTTGGTGCTGCCGGATCGGGTCATTCCCGGGGTCGTGGCGTGGCGGATCGAGCAGGAGGACGGTACCCGGCGGGAAGGGCGCGCGGCGTTGGAGACTCTACCGGTCCGCGAGCGCGCCCCGCAGGAGGGACGGCTCAGGCTGGCGCTGTCCCTGCCCGCCGACCTGCCACCCGGCTATCACCGGGTGGAGATCTCGGTCGGATCCGCCACCGCGGCGAGCACATTGGCGCGACCGCCGCCGCGCGCCTGGTGGCCCGACTGGCTGGCGCAGGGCGGGCGGGAATGGGGGATCGGCGCGGCCCCGTTCTCCCTCTGGTCGCGCCAGAGCTGGGGGATCGGCGATTTCGG
>JAKAZO010000064.1:0-7670 GCA_021815825.1 Pseudomonadota bacterium | reverse complement strand
CAGGACTGGGGCTTGCCACCACCCGATCCGCGCGGCCTCACCGCCTCGGGATATGCCGGATTCATCGCCGTGTTGCGTGCCAATATGCGCCACGCTGCGGCCTTGCGCGTCGATCACGTGATGGGGCTCGAGCGGCTTTACGTGATCCCGGCCGGCGCGACGGCGTGCGACGGTGCCTATCTGCGCTATCCGCGCGAGGATCTTCTCGGCCTGCTCACGCTCGAAAGCCACCGCCATCGCTGCTTGCTGGTGGGCGAGGATCTCGGCACCGTGCCGGAGGGCTTCCGCGAGCGATTGGCAGCCGCGGGCATCCTGTCCTATCGGCTCCTGCTGTTCGAGCGATGGCCGAGCGGTCTGTTCCGTCGTCCCGGCGCCTATCCGCGTCTCTCGCTCGCCGCGTTCGCCACTCACGATTTGCCGAGCTTCCGCGGCTGGTGGGCCGGATCCGACCTCCCGCCGGGAGAGGCCGCGGCCCGCCAGCAAGAGCGGGAATGGCTGCTGGCCGCGCTGCGTGATCGTGGCTTGGCGCCGGCAGGTGTCGAGGCGACCGCGCAGCTGGACCCCGCTTCGATGGCCCGCCTGCTGGCCGCGGTGCACGCGTTTCTGGGGCGCGGCCCGGGCGCGCTTGTGCTCGCTTCGCTTGGCGATCTGCTCGCCGAGTGCGCTCGCATCAATGCTCCCGGCGCTGACAATGTGGTAAACTGGCGTCATCGGTACAACCTGCCGATCGAGTCCTTGGACGAAACTCCAGTGTTGCGGCAGATCCTCGTGGCGCTCACCGCGGCGCGCGCGGGACCAGCGGAGACGGATGCCTAGGCCGGAGCGGACGCAGAGCAGAGAGAAGCGGCCCTGGAGTCGCATTCTTTCAGCGCCCGACCGTCCGTCCTGATGATTCCATCGGCTCGAGCGGTGCTCTCGATCAGCATCGGACGGCCATGTGCCACCGATTTGATCCACATCAGCGACGCGGCTGCATCGATGGACTTTCCTTTGCGCAAGACAGGAAAATCAAGGCTGCGGGGAAACAGGAAATGGACCAGGAGCGCTATCGCCCGCCCGGTCGTCGCATGCGGGTGCTGTTCGCCACATCGGAGCTCTTTCCCCTGGCAAAGACAGGCGGCCTCGGCGACGTGTGCGCCGCGCTGCCGGCAGCGCTGGGTACGCTCGGCGTCGAGGTCAGAGCCATCCTGCCAGGCTACATCTCAGCGCTCGACGGTGCGCGCCGCAAGCGGACCATTGCCGTGCTCCCCGATGGCGGCAGACTGTTGCTGGGCGACACGCCCGATACGGGCCTGCCGGTCTATCTGATCGATCGGCCGGAGCTGTTCCGCCGCGCCGGCAATCCATATCTCGGCCCCGACAAGCGGGACTGGCCCGATAATCTCCGCCGCTTCGCCGCGTTCTCCGCCGCTGCTGCCACACTGGCGCTGCAGGGCGACGGCGCAGGGTGGCAGCCGGATCTCGTGCACGCGAACGACTGGCACACCGGGCTGATCATGGCGTTTCTGGCGCTGCACGGTGCGCCGCGCCCATGCGGCATGTTCACCATCCACAACCTCGCCTATCAGGGCAACTTCCCATTGCAGGAAGCCCGTGCGCTGGGTCTGCCCGAAGCGCTGCTGGTGCTTGAGGGAGCAGAGTTCTTTGGCCAGCTTTCCTGCATCAAGGCTGGCATCAGGTTTGCCGACAGCATCACCACGGTCAGCCCCACATACGCGGGCGAGATCCTCACCCCCGAACACGGTGCCGGGCTCGATGGTCTGCTACGGGCCCGCGCGGCCGACCTGACCGGCATCCTGAACGGTATCGACAATATCTCCTGGAACCCGGCGAAGGATCTCGATCTGCCCGCGCCATACGATGCGGAGCACCTCGGCGGCAAGGCGATCGACAAGGCGGCGCTGCGGCAGGAACTGGGCCTCGACCCCACCGCGCCGGGGCCGCTCGTCATCGGGGTCAATCGGCTGACGCACCAGAAAATGGCTGACGTCGTGGCCGATGCGCTGCCGATGCTTCTCGAGCAGGGATGCCAGGTGGCGCTGCACGGGCAGGGAGACCGCGAGCTGGAGGGCGCCTATGTGGCCGCGGCGGCCGGTCACGAGAGCTGCCTCGCGGTGCGGATCGGCTATCAGGAGGCGTTGGCGCACCGCATGCAGGCGGCTGCGGACATCGCACTGACCCCGGCGCGGTTCGAGCCCTGCGGACTTACCACCATGTACGCGATGCGCTACGGCACGCTGCCGGTGACCCGCCCGGTTGGCGGGCTGGCCGATTCCGTTGCCGATGTGGATACCGGCGGCTCCTGGGGGCGCGGTCCCGGCTTCCTCTTCGCCGAGCCCACGGCCGACGCACTGGCCGCCGCTGTGGGCCGTGCCGGCACGATGTTCCACAACCAGGCCGCATGGCGCGCGCTGCAGCGCCGCGCGATGCGCGAGGACTTTGGCTGGGCGCGGCCGGCGCGCCGCTACTTAGCGCTGTACCGCCAGCTGCTGTCGTCCGAGGGGCGGCCATGTTCGCAAACGTGCGGCCGACCTTGGGACGACCGGTCCGCAACGCTGCACGAGGTGGAACCGGTGGCGGCGTGATGTCCGTGCAAGGGGCGGCGGACGTCCCCGGCTCAGCCGGCCAGGCCACGCCACCACTGGCCGCGCTACACGAACTCGCGCTCGATCTGCGCTGGACCTGGAGCCATTCCGCTGATGCCCTTTGGGAGCGGATCGACCCCGCGCTGTGGCAGCGAGCCCACAACCCGTGGGCCCTGCTCGAAGACGTGCCGGCGACGCGGCTCGCAGCGCTCGCGAACGACCCCGAGTTCATCGCCTCGCTGACCGAGATTGCCGCGGAGCGGGCGGCATATCTGGCGGCACCGGGCTGGTTCGCGGAAACGCATGGGCCGGCGGCGCTCGGGGGGGTGGCCTATTTCTGCATGGAGTTCGGGCTCGGCGATGCCCTGCCGCTCTACGCGGGCGGGCTCGGCGTGCTGGCGGGCGACTATCTCAAGACCGCCAGTGATCTCAGGGTGCCGGCGATCGGCATCGGGCTGCTGTACCAGGAGGGCTATTTCCGGCAGATGATCGATGCCGCCGGCTGGCAGCAGGAGGCGTACCCCTACAACGAACCGGCGATGATGCCGGTCGAGCCGGTGCTGGATGCCTCGGGCGGCCGTCTGCACATCCTGCTCGACCTGCCGGGGCGTCGGCTGCGCCTGCGTGTCTGGCGCGCAAAGGTGGGACGCACCGCGCTCTATCTGCTCGACAGCAACGACCCGCTCAACGCGCCGGTCGATCGTGGCATCACCGGCAAGCTTTATGGCGGCGGCACCGAGTTGCGGCTATTGCAGGAAATCGTGCTCGGCGTCGCCGGCTGGCGCCTGGTCGAGGCGGTCCATCCGCAGGTCGAGATTTGCCACCTCAATGAGGGCCACGCCGCCTTCGCACTGGTGGAGCGCGCGCGCACTTTAGCCGTCCGGCTCGGGATCACCTTCGAGGCGGCGCTTTGGGCGGCCCGGGCCGGCACCGTGTTTTCCACCCACACGCCGGTGGAAGCCGGCTTCGATCGCTATCCGTTGCCACTGCTGGCGCAGTACCGCCATGCGGCGATGGGCGCGAGCGCGGACGCCGCCGCGGCCACGGCGCTGAAACTGGCGGGGACCGAGGCCGGCGGATTGTTCAATCTGGCGTTCCTGGCGCTGCGTGGATCCCATGCCGCGTTTGCTGTCAGCGCGCGGCACGAGGCCGAGAGCCGGCAGATCTTCCAGCCGCTCTTCCCGCGTTGGCCGGAACGTGAGGTGCCGATCGGCCATGTCACCAATGGCGTGCACATGCCGAGCTGGGACTCACCGGAGGCGGACACGCTCTTCACCATCGCGGCCGGGAAGGAGCGCTGGCGGCGCATGGCCGAGCCATTGCAGGACGCGATCGCCGAGGTTGGCGACGCATCGCTGTGGGAGATGCGCGGCCGATCGCGCCAGCGCCTGGTCGGCGTGGTCCGGGAGCGGTTGCGCCGGCATCTGACCGGCCGCGGCCGCGACCCCGCCATGGTTGCCCGCGCCGAGAGCGTGCTCGACCCGAATATCCTCACGCTTGGGTTCGCCCGCCGCTTCACTGCCTACAAGCGGCCCAACCTGCTGCTGTTGGACCGACCCCGGTTGGAGCGGCTCTTATCGGACCCACACCGCCCGGTGCAGCTCGTGGTGGCGGGCAAGGCGCATCCGGCTGATGCCGAGGGCAAGCGCATGATCGCCGAATGGGTGGCCTTTGCCGCTCATCCCGAGTTCCGGGCGCGGGTGGTTTTTCTCGAGGACTACGACATCACCCTGGCGCAGGAATTGGTGCAGGGCGTGGACGTCTGGATCAACACGCCCCGCCGGCCCTGGGAGGCGTGTGGGACCAGCGGCATGAAAGTGATCCCTAATGGGGGGATCAATCTGTCGGTGCTGGACGGGTGGTGGGCCGAGGCCTTCAGGCCTGACCTTGGCTTCGGGATCAGCGCCGGCGATCAACCCGACCCCGCTGCACAGGACGCGGCCGACGCGGCCGAACTCTATGCCACGCTGGAGCGCGAGGTGCTCGCGGAGTTCTATGCCCGCGACGGCGCCGGCATTCCGCGCGCTTGGATCGCGCGCATTCGCCGCAGCATGGCGGTGCTGTCGCCGCGCTTCAGCGCCACGCGGATGCTGCGCGACTATCTCGAGCAGGCCTATCTGCCTGCCGCGAAGGCGCTGCGCCTGCGCCTCGCCGACGGTGCGGCGCAGGCGCGCGCGCTCGCGGACTGGGAGGCGCGGCTGCGCCGGTCCTGGCCCCGGCTGCACATCGGCACGCCGGAAGTGGCGGTGACGGGTGAGGGGTTCACGCTGCTGGTCGCGGTCTATCTGGCGGAAATCGATGCCGCGGATGTCCGGGTGGAGCTGTATGCCGATCCGACCGCAACCGACCCTGCGACGCCGATCCCGCTGGCACGCGAGGCTCCGGTGCCCGGAGCGGCGAATGGCTTTACGTATGCCGCGCGGGTGATGACCCCCCGGCCGGCGAGTGATTTCACTGTCCGCATCCTGCCTGCGCATCCTGCGGCACGGCTGCCGGCGGAATTGCCGCTGATCCGCTGGCAGGCATAGCCGCAATCGGCGCTCGCGCATCGTCCGGGTTGGCGCTGGCGCTGGATGCGAATAGCTCGATCGGCCAGAATTTGTGCCTGCAAGGCGGCGTAAATTCCCAGAGCCGCTGTGCCGGCGCGGGTCTGCCAGTCGCGGTCACGGTAGCCGTTGCGCTGGTTGCGGCGCTCGGTGCTGCGTTCGCCGGGGGCGGCGCCGCACAGCTCCTCGGTCTCCAGCGCCATCAGTCGTTCGGCGGCAAAGCCGATCATCTCGCGCAGGAAGCTGGCGTCCGAGCCCTTTTCCAGCAGCTCGCGCAGGGCCTTGATCGCCTTCGGCGCTCAAGTGTCAGCGGTCATCGTGGTGGTCCTCGGGTCAGAGTTGCGTGTGCAACCCAACCCTACCCGGAGCCGCCACGGTGACCACCTCGGTGGCCGCCGCTGTGGGTAAGTGGCCCGCCTGCGCCAGACTCTCGGCGGTCGCTCCGGCAGGCCACGTACCCACAGCTCCTACACCACCAGGGGGGACACGACCCAAGCGGCACTCACTCTACTGGTTCTTGCAGCGTCGCGAGCGGATCGTTACAAATTTCGGCCAAGGTGGAAACATGAGCCTGTTTGTCGGTGGTCTGACCCGCGCGGCGGTGGTGGCGGCGTTTCTCGTGCCGGGCCACACCTGGGCCCAACAGCCTGACGCCTCGGGAGGCAGTGCCCGGCCGCCGTCGCAAGGCGCCGCAAGTTCGCCTGCGCCGTCCGGGACCGCTGGGAATTGGGGGGATAAATATCCTCTCGCTGAGCCGAACGCGCATCCGACAGGTGAGCCAACACCGGCGCCGACAGCGGAAGCCGAATACCGCCAAGGCTTGCAATATCATAACGGCGAGGGCGTGCCGCAGGATTACAAGGAAGCGGCGCGGCTATTCCGCCTCGCCGCCGAGCAGGGAAATGCAGAGGCTCAGCTCGCCCTCGGGTACGCCTACTACAGCGGCCAGGGTGTGCCGAAGGATTACAAGGAGGCGGTGCACTGGTATCGCCTCGCCGCCGAGCAGGGAGGGGTGCGGGCTCAGTTGCTCCTTGGGTCCATCTACTATCTCGGCTTGGGCGTGCCGAAGGATTACAAGCAAGCGGCGCACTGGTATCGCCTCGCCGCCGAGCAGGGAGAGGCGCTGGCTCAGACGGAGCTCGGGGTCGCCTACTATCTCGGCCAGGGCATGCCGAAGGATTACAAGGAATCTGCGCGCTGGTTTCGCCTCGCCGCCGAGCAAGGGAATGCGTCGGCCCAGTATACCCTTGGCTTAGCCTACCAATCCGGCGCGGGCGTGCCCAAGAATTATATTCTGGCATATCAATGGCTTAATCTTGCCGCCGCCACCAGCGACAACGAACGTGCCGCTGATGCCGCACGCGCCCGAGACCAGATTGCATCGCTCATGACGCCGGCGCAGATCGCGGAAGGACAGCGCTTGTCCGCACAATGGCAGCCGCGTGTGAGCGGGGTCCCTTCTGGGCAGCCAAGTGGGCAAGCCGCCCCGAATGGCGCTCCCGTTCAAAATGCCGGCAAGACGATATTCGGCACGGGCTTTTTCGTCGCCAGTGATGGCCGCGTGCTGACCAATGCTCATGTCGTGAGAAACTGCGCCTCGGTCAGCGTCGGGCTGTCTCCCGCCTCCGCCTCAATCCCATCCCCCGCCGGGATAAGCAGGGCGCAAGTAATCGGTCGCGATGTCACCAACGATCTGGCGTTGCTCGCCACCTCGCTTCACCCCGATGCCGTGCCGGGGTGGCGTTTCTCTGTCCGCCAGGGCGAGGATATCGCCATTTACGGCTTTCCCCTGGCGGGCTTGCTCGCGAACGGCGGTGGCATCACCACCGGGACCATCGCCGCGCTCTCCGGCGTCAATCAGGACAGCCGAGAATTGCAGATCACCGCGCCGATTCAGCCGGGCAACAGCGGCGGCCCGGTGTTCGATCGGAGCGGGAACATCGTCGGGATCGTCGTCGCCAAGCTGGACGCCTTGAGAATCGCCCAGGCAACAGAGGATATACCGGAAAACGTTGGCTTCGCGATCAAGGCCTCGGTGGCGCGGGATTTCCTCGAAACGGCCATGCAATCCCCTCAGGCGGCGCCAGCAACGGCGCCTCTCACGACGCCGGACCTCGCCGCACTGGCGAGGCAGATCACCGTTCAGGTTGCCTGCCAGCAATGAGGGCAAGACTCGGCCACGTCGGATCCGTGCACCAACTCGGCGCCCGAAATCAGGGACACGCACTGCGGGGCTGCTGCCATTCGGCATGGCAGAGGGGGCGATGCTTGCGAGAGACTGTGCCGCAAGATGCCTTCAGCGATATGCCGACCCGGGATGGCTCGACCCGGTAGCGCACGCCGGCGCCCTCGGGCGGACCCTATGAGCCCGCTCACCCGATCGCATTGCCCGGACCATGCGCCGCCGGCGGGCGATCACCGCGACGACCGCGACCCCCACCGCCACGCCGGGGCATCGTGGCAGCCAACCTACCAACCCGAGTCCGTCCGGTGCCGTCCGGCATTGACCCCTCTAGTCCGGCCCCAATGTGTATCTTGG
>JAKAZO010000063.1 GCA_021815825.1 Pseudomonadota bacterium | reverse complement strand
GCCGGCGCGGCCGGCGATCGCGCCCCCGGGGTCCGCCTCGGGACCGCTTTCGGCCAGCGCCTCCGCACGCCGCTGGCGCGCCAGGCCGAGCAGAGCGGCCGTCACCAGCCCGGCGGCCGCGACCAGGAAGGCCCCGCCGAGCGGGCCGCTGGCCTCCGGTGACAGGGCGGCGGCGACGAAGGCCGGCCCGCCGCCCTGATAGGCGGCGACGCCGAGCGCGGCGCCGAGCAGGGTGAAGCCGGCGCCGACCCAGACCAGCAGCGCCAGCCACGGCTCGGCGCCGTCCGCGCCGCCGTCGCCCGCCCTGTCCTCGTCGCCGCCGCTATCGTTCAGCATCAGCCGCCGGGATCATGCCGACATAGCCGGAAATATCCGCATACCAGACGTTCCCCTCATGGTCGGTGGTGAGAGTGTAGGGGCGCGCATGGTCGCGCGGCAGGGGGAAGCTGGTGATCGCGCCGGCGCGCAGGCGGCCGATCGCACCGCTGCGGAGCATGCCGAACCAGATCGCCCCGTCGCGCCCGATGGTCAGGCCGGAGAGGCCGACATTGTGGGCGTTGACCGGGATCTCGCTGAACGTGCCGTTGGCGTAGTGGGCGATGCGGTCGGCGCGCACCTCCAGGAACCAGACGCTCCCATCGGGCGCCACGGCGATGTCCGAGGCCACTGCGTTGCGCTGCGGCAGGTCGAGCGCGGTCATCTTGTCGTCGGCGCCGATGTGCAGGAGCTGGTCGCCCGATTGCAGCGTCGCCCAGACGCTGCCATCGGCGGCGAGGGCGACGCCGTACGGGCCGCCGCGCGCGGACTCGTAGATGTGCCGGGTGAGCACGCCGTCCTTGAACTTGGTGATGGACAGCCCGGTCTCCTCGGCGAACCAGGCCGCGCCGTCGGCGGCGACGGCCAGGCGGCCGAGGCGGACGGAAGCGGTATCGAGCGGGAAGCGATTGACCTCGCCCTCCGGCGCGACGCGGGTGATCGCGTGGCCGGCATTGTCGGTGTACCAGGCGGCGCCGTCGGGGGCGATGCCGAGCCCGATCGGCTCGAGATTGGCCATGTGGGTGGGCAGACGCTCGACCTTGCCGCCGCGCAGCCGCCCGATCACATCGGTGAGGTCGATCGTGAACCAGATCGTCCCGTCCGGGGCCGCGGCGATCGCCGTCGGCATGTCGAGCGGGTTGGGCATTTTGTATTCGACGAAGCCGAGGCGCGGCTGCAGCCAGCTCCGCCCCAGCGCGAACCAGGCGCCCAGCAGCACGATGGCCGAAAGCCCGGCGAGCAGCGCGAAGCGGCGCGGGCGATGGAGCAGCGCCGTGCTCATCGTCGCAGCGCGGCCGCTTGGTGGCCCCCCGCATGGGGCCGCCCCGTCGGGCCGCGCCCGCCCCGCAGGCGGAGCAGGGCGAAGACCAGGCCGGCGCCGAGCAGCAGCAGTGCCAGGACGAGGGCGCCGGCGCCGACGAGGTCGAGCAGATCGGCGCGCGCCAGCAGCGCCTTGCCCTCGATGGCGCTGCGCCAGGCCTCCGCGTACGGGATGAGCGAGAAGACCGCATACAGCGTCGCGGCGCTGGCCGGGTCGCGCGCCAGCGGCCCGGATTCGAGCCGCACCGGCAGCCCGCCCTCGCCGAGCTGCCATGTCTGCCCGCCATCGACGCTTCGAAACAGGCCGCGGTCGCTGGTGACGACGAGGGTCGCCACCGCGGCATCGGCGGCGATGCCGCGGACGACGGGGGCGGCCACAGGCAGCGCGCCCGGCAGAGGTTGCCAGCTCCGCCCGAGATCGTCGCTGCGCAGGATCCCGGCGCCCTCCGCCGCCCAGAGCCGCGCCGGATGGGCGGGATCGAGCGCGATGGCGCCGAGCGCGCCGGGAGCGGGGCGGGCCTGCCAATGGCGCCCGCCATCCTCGCTCGCCATCAGCCGGCCACCGGCGAGCAGCAGGACCACCTCCTTCGGCGAACGCACGACGGCGAGTTCACTGAGCCCCGAGGCCGACGCCGCCAGTTGGTCGACCGGCGCCGCCAGCCGTTCAAATCGCGCGCCGCCATCGTCGCTGGCGAAGAGTCCGCTCGGGCCCAGCAGATAGACGCGCCCGGACGCGGCGCCATAGGCGATCGCGCGGGCCGGCGCCGCCGCGCCGGGCGCATCGGCCGGGCTCCATTCGCCACCCGCAAAGCGGAACAGACCGGCCGGCGTTCCGCACAGGGCGACGCCCCCGGCCGGGGCGAAGGCGACGGCGAACACGGCCCCGTTCAGCCGGCCCGGAGCTTCCTGCATCCAGCTCCGCCCGCCGCTCGGCGAGCCGAAGAGGCCGTTATCGGTGCCGAGCAGCAGATGGTTCGGGTCGCGCGGATCGACCGCGAGCGCGAGCGTGCCGTTGAGGAAGAGCCCGACATCGGCGCCGATCCAGCTCGCGCCCATGTCGCGCGAGCGGAACAGGCCGCCATAGGTGTTCGGATCATGCGCCAGCGCGCCGCCGGCCGGCACCAGTGCGGCACCGAGCAGCAGGGCGAGGCGAAGAAACCAGGCGAGGCGGGAGCAATTCATCACGCTGCGGACTATGCCCTCTCGGATCGGGAGCGCGAAGCCCCGAAACGCGAACGAGAGGCCGATCGCCGGCCTCTCGTCCTTTGGCAACGATCAGTCGAGCTCGTTACATCGGCTTGCGCGACTTCTCACCAGGCGCGAGGGTCACTTCGGCGGCATGGGCGCCGTTGCCGATCAGCCAGGAATTCTTCAGCAGCGGATAGCTGGCGGTGTAGCTCAGCGGCTCATGCGCCGAGACGCAGTTGTTGTAGCCGCCGGTGATTTTGTAGCACTTCTCATAGGCGAGGAACTGCTGCACCGAGTCCGTCTGCTGGATGTTGGCGACCATCCAGTCGCGGATCCCTTCCCACGACGAGTAGGCATCGGAGCCGAACACCAGCTTACCGATCGCGGTCGGCACTTCCAGCAGCTGGGAGCCCGCGGTGTGCGCGCGGAAGGCGGGGTGGATCTTCACGCCCGGGATCACTTCCATTTCGCCATCGACGATCACGGCCTTGCCGGCGAGAACCTTGCCGTAGACCTGCTCCATGGTCAGCGGCTCATAGCCGCAGGCCGGCGTGCGCGCGCAGCCGCCGGGGGTATTGTTGACCGCGGAGATATGGGCGTTCGGGTAGTTCAGGGCCCATTCGATACCGCGCAGCTCCTCGCGCTGCACATAGAGCGTCGCGTTCGGCAGATCGAGCAGCTGGCCCGCATGGTCCCAGTGGGCGTGACCGATGAAGACCCGCGTCACGTCCTTGGCATCGAAGCCCAGCGCCTTCAGCTCATCGGCGATCGGCACGAAATGGTCGACGCCGAGCATCTTGTGGTAATCGGCCTGCTTCCAGCCCGAATCATACAGCATCAGCTCGTTGCCGCACTTGATCACGCCGATGTTCACGGGCAGATCGGCCCATTCGACGTTGTGCATCGGGCTGCTGCTGCCGGGAATGAAGGCCCGGTCCGGCATGAAGCCGCCGTATGGAATGTGCGGGATGCGGCTGGTCTCGACCACCCACACGGAGCAGACGTTATCCGCCGCCGCCGCCGGGGTGCTCGTCGCGGGCAGACCCAGACCGACCGCCGCGAGGGCGCCGGCAAAGGCCAGTCCGAACAATGATCTTTTCGCCATTGGTCGCTCTTCCTCCTGCTCGTGTCCGTTGCGCGGACACCGTCTTGTTCACCGGGACCGAAGGCTCCGGCGCCGCTTCCAGTCAGGTCCCGCGGGCATCGACGCCCGCGTGCCGGATCCACGCTACAATACCGGCCCGGGAAATGCATCCATCCCCCGGCGCACGGTCAGTTCGGTTTGTGCTCCCCCGGCCAGAGCACATCACCGACCTTGATCAGCTCCTCGGCGCCGCGCAGGCTCATCGGCTGGGCTTCGACCAGATGCTGATCGTCACTGTCGTGACCGATCCGCAGAACCTCCGTCGTCGCCTTTTCGTAGAGCATGATCGCGTCGAGATAGCGCTGATGCACATCCTGCAGTGCGGCGGGCGGGATCAGGGCCCGCGTCTTCGCTTCGGCGGCGGCGAATTCGTCCCGCACCGGCTGCAGCCGGGAGACGAGAACGGTCACGTCATGCTTCTCGGTGGCATACTCGAGCGCCGCGGTCGCCAGCTGTGCCGCCGCCAGCTCGACCAGATCGCGGTGCACCGGCCAGAGCGCGACCGAATAGGCCTCCTCCTCCGCGGTGAAGGCGCGCGGCGCCGAAGCCGCCTGAGCGGATGCGGGCGCCGACGCCGCCTGGTCCGATGCGGCCGGCGCCGCCGCCTGCAGGACAGGCATCACGCGCCGCTCATGCTCGAACGCGTAGCCCGCCAGGGCCAGCAATCCCGCAACCAGCATCAGAAACGAGACGAGCACCGCGCTCGGTACCCGCATGGACCATCCTCCGTTCGTTTTCCTTGTCGTGAGGCTATCGCCTGCACCCTCACCGGTCAATCGGGTTGCGCGATGATTTCGTCGTAGTTTCCGGGCGCAAGCGGGTGTTGGGCGCAACCGGAGCGGGCCACGCGGCGGGGAGCGGCTACTCCGCGCCCGCCCGCCGCGCCAGCAGACCGCGTCCAGGATCGTAGCCGAGCACGGCGAGCGCCATGAACAGCAGCGTGTAGCCGGCGACGACGGAAGCGGACAGTGCGTTGAACTCGCCATAGAGCGCGAAGCGGATCAGCTCCGTGGCATGGGTGAACGGATTGACCTCGCAGATCCAATACAGCGTCTGGTTCGCCTCCTGCACCCGCCACAGCGGATAGAGCGCCGAGGAGGTGAAGAACATCGGGAAGATGACGAAATTCATCACCCCGGCGAAGTTCTCCAGCTGCTTGATGAAGGAGGAGAGCACGAGCCCGAGCGCGCCCAGCATCAGCCCGCCCAGCACCAGCGCCGGCAGCACGAAGACGTAGCCGGCGTAGGGCGGCGTGATGTCCCAGAACCAGGCGATGACGAGAAAGATGTAGGCCTGCACGACGGACACGGCGACGCCGGCGAGCAGCTTGGCGAGCAGCAGGAACCAGCGCGGGAAGGGCGCGATCATCAGCGAGCGCATGCTGCCCATCTCGCGATCGTAGACCATCGAGAGCGAGCTCTGCATGCCATTGAAAAGCTGGATCATCGCCAGCAGCCCTGGCGCGATGTAGACCTCGTACGGAACATAGGTCTCGTAGGGCGGAATGATCGAGACGCCGAGCACGAAGTGGAATCCCGCGGCGAAGATCGCGAGCCACACCAGCGGGCGCACCAGCGCCGAGACGAAGCGGCCGCGCTGGCCGAGCCAGCGCAGCGCCTCGCGCCGTACCACGCCGTTGAGGCAGAGTGCGTACTGGGCCGGGCTCATGCCGCCTCGCTGCCGGCGCGGGTGAGGCGGTCGAAGGCGGATTTCAGCGTCTGCGTTCCGGTCTCGGCCAGAATCGCCGGCACGTCGCCGGCGGCGAGCACGCGGCCGCGATGCAACACGACCACTTTCGCCTCCGCCCCCGCCTCGTCGATCAGATGCGTCGCCCACAGCACGCCCAATCCGCGCTCGCGGCAGAGCAGGCGGACATGTTCGAGCAGGAATTGCCGGCTCTCGATGTCGAGCCCGACCGTCGGCTCGTCGAGCAGCAGCAGCGACGGCTCGTGCAGCAGCGCGCGCGCCAGCTCCACCCGCCGGCGCTGACCGCCGGAGAGCTGGCGCACCTTGTCGCGCCGGCGGTCGGCAAGATTGACCCGCGCGAGCTCGGCGCCGAGGCGCTCGCGCACCGCGCTGCGGGAAATTCCGTGCAGCGCCGCGTGATAGTAGAGATTCTGCTCGACGGTGAGGTCGAGATCCAGCGTCGGCTGCTGGAACACCACGCCCATGCGCGCCAGCGCCGCCTGCGGCTCGGCGCGGATATCGTGGCCGAAGACCGCGATGCGGCCGGAGTTGCTGTGATAGAGCCGGGTGATCAGCGCGAACAGCGTGCTCTTGCCGGCGCCGTTGAGGCCGAGCAGAACGGTGAAATCGCCGCGTCCGACGTGCAGGCTGACGCCGTCGAGAACCTTGCGGGCTCCGAATGCGTGGCTCAGCCCCTCGACCGACAGCGGCACGGCTTCCACGGCCGACGGCACCGCGGCCTCAGGGGACATCGACCACACCCCACGGTTCCTGGCCGACCGGAACCGATTTCAGCACCTTGCGCGCGGCGACGTCGATCACGGACATGTCGTTGCTGACGCCGTTGGCCGTGTACAGCCGGCTGCCATCCTGCGAGAACGCCATGTGCCAGACGCGCTGGCCGACCAGCAGGTATTTCTCCACCGCACCGCTCGCGACATCGACCACGGCGACGCGGTTGGCCGGGCCGAGGGCGACGAAGGCGGTCTTGCCGTCGGCGGTGATGTTGATGCCGACGGCCTGCACCGTCTCGCGCGGCACGCCGGGGATCTGGAAGCGGATCGTGCTGACGATCTTGCGCGTGGCGACGTCGATCACCGCGACCGAGCCGGCCACCTCGGAGGATACCCAGACCTGCTTGCCATCCGGGGTGAAGGCGGCGTAGCGCGGCCGCTGCCCGACCAGCACGCCGCCGATCATCTTGCGCGTCTCGGGGTTGATGAAATGCACCATGCTGGTGGTTTCGGACGTGTTGATCAGCAGCTTGCCGTCCGGGCTCACCGCCATGCCCTCGGGCTCGACGCCGGTGGGCACCGCACCGATCACGCGCGCGCCGGGCACGTCCACCACGGTGATGGAGTTGTCGTTCTCGTTGGCGACATAGAGCGTGTTGCCGTCCGGGCTGATCGCGAAGGTCTCCGGATCCGCCCCGCTCGGCAGGTTGGCGGTCACTTTGAGCGTCGCCAGATCCAGCACCTCGATATGGTCGGCGTCGCTGGTGCAGATATAGACGCTCTTGCCGTCCTTGGAGAGGATCAGCCCGCGCGGCCGCGCGCCCACCGGCACGCTCTGCACGATCTTCAGGCTCGCCGCGTCGACGACGGTGACGGTGTTGTCCTTCTCGTTCGACAGCAGCAGACGCTCGGCCCGCGCCGCGGGGCTGAGCAGCGCCAGAACCGCGAGGGCGAGCAGCGGCTTCAGGACATGTGGCATGTCGTCTCCGGTTTGTCGGTGCCGAGCGTGTCGGTCTCGTAGAATTGATGCAGGAAGCCCGGCTGCGGCGAGATCGAGACCAGCGAGCGGTCGTCGGCCAGCAGCACCGGCTGGCGCAGCTGTCCGTCCCAGGGACGGATGCTGAAAGGCGGGCCCTTGTAGCCGGCGACGGTGAAGTCCGTCCCATGCAGGAATGTCGCCATCGCCGCCGGATCGGCGCTGGCGGTGCGCGTCGCCGCCTCGCCGAAGGCACGCACCGCGAGCCATGCGCCATAGTCGCGATCGGTCATCATGCGCTTGGCCAGGGCGAGGAAGCGCAGTTGCAGCTGCCGCGAGCCCATTTCGTCGAACATCGGCGACCAGGCGCTGGGCGTGAGCCCCTGCGTGCCGGCGACGGGGCGGGGCAGGAAGCTGCGATAGCCGAGCTGATCGCCGAAATTATCCGCCTCGTCGGCGACGACCAGCACGTCGTAGGAAATTCCCTGTGTCAGATTGGAGACTTCGGTATTGACCTGGAAATGTCCGGTATCGGCCTGCTGCGCGGCGGCGTTGAAGCTCCAGGGCTTGTCGGCGACGATGCTGACCTGGAATTTCTTCGCCGCGTGGCGGATGGCGGCGGCGTAGAGCGCGTCGGCCGGATCCTTGCCCTGCACCAGCATGATGTGGCGCCAGTTCTTGACCACGAGATACTGCATCAGCGCGTCGGCGAACATGGCCCGGCTGGGCAGCATGTGCAGCACGTTGCGCCGGCAATCGGCGCCGCGCAGCGCGTCGTCCGTGCTGGTGGCATCGATCAGCGTCGCGCCCTGGGCCTCCGGCAGATCTGCCAGGGTCAGCAGCAGCGGTGCCGGCAGGTCGGTGACGAAATTGCGCGTCCCGGCGGCCAGCCGCGCCTTGAACGCCGCCGTCACCGCGGCCGCGTCGGCGCCGACGGCCTCGTCGAGCTTGAACTCCTGGCCGGTGAAGCGGCCGGTGGTGGCATCGTCGGCCAGCGCCAGCCGCGCGCCGGCGAGGCCGAGATCCTTGGGCGGCGGGGTCAATTCGGTGGACGGGCGCGGGCGCGGCGCATCGAGCGCGAGATAGGTGATCTCGACCGGCCCGCTCGCCGCGGCCGCATTCGTTTGCGGTCCATTCGCCTGCGCGAAAGCGCCAGCCGGGGTCAGCGCGGCAGCCAGCATCAGGGCCGGCACCAGCCGCCTGGCGCCCCAGCCCATCCGGCGCCGATCGTCCGCACTCCGCATTCCGCTTCCTCCGCTGCCGCGCCCCGCGCCACCCCACCCGACCGGTCCGCGCGCCGCATCTTGACGGCGCGGCGCGGTCGCGCAAGGGCTATGTCCTGGGGGTGGACATGGTTTCACGACACGGACGGGCCGGCAAGCCGGGCCCGCGGATGCTGGTCGCGCGGGCGATGCTGGTCGCACTCACGCTGCTGGCCGCGCTCGCGGGTACGGCCCGCGCGGAGCCACCCTTGCTCGCGGTGTTCGATTTCGCCCTGGTCGATACCTCGCCGACGCCGCCGAGCACGGCCGAGATCGCCCGCACCACGGCCCTCGGCGAGACGCTGCGCACCGCGCTCGCCGCGTCCGGCCGCTATCGCATCGCCGATCCGGCGCGCCTGCGCGCCGCGCTCGATCCGAGCGCCGGGATCCTGCACTGCAACGGCTGCGAGCGCAGTGCCGCGCAGGCGCTCGGCGCCCCGTTCGCGTGCTATGGCTGGGTGCAGAAGGTCAGCGAGCTGATTCTCAACATCAACGTCGTGATCGAGGACGCCGCCACCGGCGCGGTGGTGCGCGCGGGCAGCGTCGACATCCGCGGCAACACGGACCAATCCTGGCAGCGCGGGCTGCGTTTCCTGCTCGATGACCGGATTCTCGGCGATCCGGGCGAGCATTGACAGTCCGCGCCGATCGGGCGCGTTATGCGGCGAAATCTGCGATCAACCCTTCGATTTCGGGAGAGGAGCGTCATGACCATTGGCAGGCGCGCCCTGCTGGGTGCGTGCGCGGCCGCGGCCCTTGCCCGCACGGCGCAAGCGGCGCCGGTGGTGCGGCTCGGCGTTCTACGCTTCGGCACCGTGTCCTGGGAGCTCGACGTGATCCGTCGGCACCATCTCGACGCCGAGGCCGGCGTCACGATCGAGGCGGTGGAACTCGCCGGCTCGCAGGCGACCCAGGTGGCGATGCAGGCCGGCAGCGTCGATCTCACCGCGCAGGACTGGCTCTGGGTCGCGCGCCAGCGCGCCGCCGGGGCCGACTGGACTTTTTCGCCATTCTCCAACGCCTCCGGCGCCGTGATCGTGCCGTCCGATTCGCCGGTGCGCGGCATCGCCGACCTCAAGGGCAAGCGGCTCGGCATCGCCGGCAGCCCGATCGACAAGAGCTGGCTGATCCTGCGCGCCTACGCGAAGCGCGCGCTCGGGCTCGATCTGGACCAGGCGGTGGAGAAGCGCTTCGCCGCGCCGCCCTTGCTGGCCCAGGAGATCGCGTCCGGCCGGCTCGATGCGGTGCTGACCTTCTGGCCCTTCGCCGCCCGCGCCGAGGCCGCCGGCATGCGCCAGGTGCTGAGCGTGGAGGACGCCGTGCGCGGCCTCGGCATCAGCGGCACGGTGCCCGTGGTCGGCTATGTATTCGCGGAATCCTGGGCGGCGCGCCAGCGCCCGGCGCTCGACGCGTTCCTCGCCGCCGCGGCCAAGGCGCAGCGCATCCTCGCCGCGTCCGACGAGGAGTGGCAGGCGCTCAAGCCGCTGACGGCGACGCACAGCGATGCCGAGCTCGCCCAGCTGATGGCCTATTACCGGCGCGGTATTCCGCGCGGCTTCGGCGCGCCGGAGCGGGACGCGGCCGCGGCCCTGTTCACCGTCCTCGCCGAGACCGGCGGCGAGGCGCTCGTGGGCAAGGCGCGCAGCCTGCCGGCGGGCACGTTCTGGCAGGCGGGATCATCCTGACGCGGGCAGCGGTCACGGCGCGGCTGGCCTCGGCGCTCGGCCTGCTGCTGGTCTGGGAACTGGTGGCGCGGCTGGCCGGCAGCCGCATGCTGCCCGCGGCCTCGACGGTCGCGGCGGCAATGCTCCACGAGGCCGTCGCCGGCCCGCTGCTGGTCAATCTCGGCATCACCCTGGCCCGGGTCGTCGCCGCCTTCACCGTCGCCATGGTCCTGGGCACCGCCCTCGGCATCGCCATGGGCGCGTGGCGGCGGCTGGACCTCGCGCTCGATTCCTGGGTCACGGTGCTGCTCAATCTGCCGGCGCTGGTCGTCATTGTACTGATGTATGTGTGGTTCGGGCTCAACGAGTGGGCGGCGATCGGGGCGGTGGCGCTGAACAAGCTGCCGAGCACGGCGGTGACGCTGCGCGAGGGCGCGCGCGCGCTCGATCGCGGCCTGGCGGAAATGGCGGAGAGCTTCCGCATGGGGCGATGGGCGCGGCTGCGCCATGTGGTCCTGCCGCAGCTGGCGCCCTATCTGTTCGCCGCGGCGCGGTCCGGGCTTGCCATCATCTGGAAGATCGTGCTCGTGGTCGAGCTGCTCGGGCGCAGCAACGGGGTGGGGTTCCAGATCGAATCCTATTTCCAGCTCTTCGACGTGACCGGCATCCTGGCCTATACGCTGGCTTTCATCCTTGTCGTGCAGGCGATCGAATGGGTGCTGCTGCAGCCGCTGGAACGGCGGGCGAACCGTTGGCGGCGATGAGCGCGCCGGTGATCCTCGAGGTCGACATCACCGGCAAAAGCTTCGTCGGGCGCGACGGCGCGGCGCAGCTGGTGCTGGAGCATCTGCGCTTCCGTCTCGCCCCGCGCGAGATCGTCGCCGTCGTCGGTCCCTCGGGGTGCGGCAAGACGACCCTGCTGCGGCTGATCGACGGGCTGGACCACGATTTCACCGGGCGGATCGTCTGGCACGCGACCGACCGGCCGCGGATCGGCACCGTGTTCCAGGAGCCGCGGCTGCTGCCATGGCGCACCGTGCGGGAGAATCTCACCCTGGTCGCGGTGGGGCGGGACGCGCTGGCCGACGAGCTGTTGCACGCGCTCGGGCTGTGGCCGTTTCGCGATGCCTATCCGCCGCAGATCTCGCTCGGCATGGCCCGGCGCGCGGCGATCGCGCGGGCCTTCGCCATCGATCCGGACCTGGTGCTGCTGGATGAGCCGTTCGTCTCGCTCGATCCGACGATGACCGAGCGCGGGCGCGATGTGCTGCTCGATGCCTGGCGGCGGCGGCCGACAGCGGCGCTGATCGTCACCCACGACATGGATGACGCGGCCGCGCTGGCCGATCGTGTGCTGCTGCTTTCGGCCAATCCGGCGCGCATCGTGGCGGAGGTGGCGATCCCGCCCGAGCAGCGGCGCGCCGGGCCGGAGGCGGCACACGCGCTGGCACAGTCGCTGCGCCAGGCGCGGGCCGCCGAAGTCCGGCCGGGTGGCGCTATTTCAGGGTCTTCAGGTAGGCGATGACGTTGTCGCGCTGCTTGTCGCTGTTGAGACGGAAGACCATCTTCGTCCCCGGCGCCATCGCCGCGGGATTGGCCAGCCATTTCTCCAGCGTCTCTTCGTTCCAGGTGAGGTCGAGCTTCTTCACCGCGTCGGAATAGCTGAAGCCGGCTTCCGTGCCGGACTTGCGGCCGACGACGCCGAATAGGCTCGGGCCCATCTTGTTCTCGCCCGGCTTGGCCGAATGACAGATGGAGCACTGGGCGAAGACCTGCTTGCCGGCGGCGGCGTCGCCTTCGGCGAAGGCCGGGGGAGAGAGCAGGGCACCGCCGATCAGCAGCGCGCCGAGGAGGGATTTCTGCATCCTGTCGATTCCATTTCCTGACGAGACCGCGCCGGAGCGGCGCGGGGGCATTATCGTCACTCCGCCCCGCTTGTCGATAGCGGCGGATTTCGTTGGGGTTTCGGCTCGTATCGCGGGCCCCGGGGATCGGCCCGTGACGGATCGGCGCGTCGATCCCGGGTCAGAACGTCACCCGCACCCCGCCATAGGCGGCGATCGGCGAGGCGGGCGTGTAGCTGCGGGGATTGCTCGCCCCCGGCGCCTGCGCGATCGGCACCTGCGAGGTCGGCGAGAAGGTGCCATAGGTCGTGTAGATGGCGTTGAAGGCGTTCTCGAGCTGGCCGAAGAACTGGATGTTCTTGTTCACCTGGTAGGAGGTGTTCAGGCCGACGACGAAATAGGCCCCGGTCGGCTGGGTCAGGTTCGCCTCGTCGCCGAACAGGTACTGGCCGGAGGCGGCGATGCCTTCGGCGCCCACGGTCCATGCGTCGGTGATCTGGTACTCGGTGCCGAGCTTGACCATGTGCGGCGGGATACCCGGCATCTGCGCGCCGGGATGGACGGTGATATTGCCGCTGGCGTTGGCGGCGGGGTTGTTCGGGCTGGAGAGCGGGAACGTGTTCTGGAACACCGCATCGGTGTACGAATATTCGATCCACGCGCGCAGCCGCGAGGTGGTCAGCTTGAGCCCGAGATCGACGCCCTGGCGCAGGTCGCCGGGGATGTTCTGGAAATAGGCCGAGCCCTGGACCTGGCTCGCCACCATCAGGATGTCGTCGTGCAGCTGGGTGCGGTAGCCGCCGATCTGCCAATCCAGCTTGGCGCCGTCGAACGGCTTGACCTGGCCGTGCACCCCGGCCTCCACCGTCTGCGCCGTGACCTGCTTGAGGTTGGGGTCGCCGACGAAGAAATTGGTCAGCGTGCAGGGGCTGGCCGGGCTGGCGCAGGAGAGCTCCGCCGGCGTCGGCACGCGGTTGGACTCCGAGGCGGAGACATAGGCGGTGGTGGTCGGCGTGATCTTGTAGGTCAGCCCGACGGCCGGGTTGAAATGATTGTAGCTGTGCTGGCCACTGAGCGCGCCGCCGAGATGGTCCGCCAGCACGATGCTGGCGACGTTGAACCGTCCCGAGACGCTCAGCGACAGCGCCGGGGTGATGTCGAAAATATCAAGAAAATAAAGCCCGTAATAGACGTCGTGATCGTTGACGTTGACCGGCGCCATGGAGCCGTCGGCCTGGTCGATCTGGATGCCGGGGTAGGTGAAGAAGCGATTGACCGGGTTCAGCCCGCCGATCAGCGTACCCGCGGTGTAGTGGGTGAACCCGCCATCGAGGCTCGCGCCGGCGACGAAGTGATTGGGGTTGCCGAAGAGTTTCGACGTGTTGGTGATCTGCGCCGAGAGGCCGTAGCCGTCGGTGTTGGTGTCCATCAGGTTGAGCTGCGAATAGGGCCCGCCATTGAGGAAGTCCGGGATCGGGGACCCGCCCAGGCCGGTGAGGAACTGGCTCGGGCCGGCGCAGAGATAGCCCGGCGCGAAGGAACCGCAGGGGGCGCCATTGGCGACGTTGCCGTTGGTCACGCGCTGGAACAGATTCTCGACATAGGCGTTGGCCTGCACCGAGGTATCCGGGGTGACATCGTAGCTGGCCGAAAGCACCGCCATGCCGTACTGATCGGCCGTGTTATTCGGCGCGGTGAACACGGCGGTGCGCTGCGCGTCCAGCAGCTGCACCGGCACAGTGGCAGGGTTGTTGAGCCGGTTGTTGGCGCCGAGCAGGCTGAGATGGATCTCCGCCTTGTCGTTGCGCCAGCCGATATCGCCGTAGAGCTGCTGCAGCGCCGAGGATTCGTTCTGTCGCCAGCCGCCGGAGTTGAGCTGGGAGCCGGCGATATAGACGGCGGTGTTGCCGATCTGCTTGCCGTACTGGAATTCCTCCGAGGAGGTGGCGAAGGAGCCGCCCCAGATATCGGCCTCGGTGCCATGGAAGGTGAAGCCGTTCTTCATCTGCACCGAGAGCGCGCCGCCCAGGGCGTTGAGGCCGAAGACCGGATTGGTGCCTTCGAGATTCATCGTATCGATGGCGATGGAGGGGATCAGGTCCCAGTTGACCGTATCGCCGAACGGCTGGTTGAAGCGCACGCCATTGACATAGACCGCGATGCCCTGGGCGTTGCCGACCAGCGGCGAAGCCTGGAAGCCGTGATAGACGAGGTTCTGCTGGAACGGATTGCCGTTGGCGTTGCCGAGCGAGATGCCGCCGACCTGCTCGTTCAGCGCCCGCATCATGTTCGGCGTGCCGTCGAGCGTCACGTCGTTGGAGTTGAGCACATGGGTTTCGCCGGCGATCTTGTTGCGGTCGATGCCCGAGCCGAGCATCGGGGTGGCGCCGAAGACCTCGGTTTCCGGCAGCACGGTGTTGTCGGGCGGGGCCGGCGGCGCGTCCTGCGCCTGCGCAGCGGTGCTCGCGGCCAGCAGTAGCAGCCCGCCGATGACGGCCGCGCGCCCGTGCGGCCGAATGGGTCGCAGATCCAGCATCAGTCTCCTCCCGGGTGGCGCTCCGGCGCGCTGCTTCGCCGCCATGATCGCCGTCGGCGGGGCCGTGTCCATCACAATCATTGCCGAAATGTTTGCCGATCCTTGCCGCCCGCTTGCACAATTTTCACGTATCCGCACACTGCGCCGCCGCACACCGCGCCGTTTGCGGCCGGCCCGGAGGCGGGGAGGAACCACGCGATGCGCTCGCTGCGCGCCAGACTGATCGCCATTCCCGGCGCGATCCTGCTGATCGGGCTGGCGGTTACGTTCGCCGTCACGCTGCACAGCGCGCGCCTGCGCGTCGCCACCGAGACCGGCGCCGCGCTCAGCGTCGGGCGCAGCCTCGCGGCGCTGACGCTGCGCGCCGTCGAGGCCGGCCCGGAGGCCGGCATGCTCGACCGGCTCACGGCCTCGCTGCCGAAGCTGCGTCACGTTCGCCTCATCGTCCGCGCCGACGGCGCGGCGGAAGCCCCGGCCGTGGTGGCGAGCGCGCGCGTTCCGCGCTGGTTCGCCCGCCTGTTCGCCCCGCCACCGGCCAGCGCGACGGTGCCGGTGCTGGCCGGGGGGCGGGCGATCGGCGAGATCGAGATCATCGGCAATCCGCTCGACGAAATCGCCGAGATCTGGACCGAGATGCGCTTCCTCGCCGGGCTGATGGCCGCACTCGCGCTCAGCATCGTAGCGCTGCTGGCGTGGTCGAGCGGGGTCGCTCTGCGGCCGCTGCGCCGCCTCGCCGAGGGGCTCGACCGGCTGGGCCAGGGCCGGTTCGAGGCGATCTCGCCGCCGATCCGCCTCGTCGAGCTGCGCCGGATCGGCGATACCTTCGACCGCCTCGCCGCCGCGCTCTCCCGTGTCACGGCCGACAATCACCATCTCATCGACCGGCTGATCTCGGTGCAGGAGGAGGAGCGCAAGGAGATCGCGCGCGAGTTGCACGACGAGTTCGGCCCGGCGCTGTTCGGCATCCGCGCCGAGCTCGCCTGCATCCTCCGCGCTGCCGGCGGGCCGGACGGCGAGACCAGGGCCGCGGACACAAGGACCGAGGAGATCAAGGCCCGCGCCCGCGAGATCACTGCGCTCGTCGATCACATCCAGCGCGGCAATGCGCGCATGCTGGAGCGGCTGCGCCCGCTCATTCTCGACCACATGGGTCTCGCCGAGGCGCTGCGCCAGCTGGTGATGGGCTGGGAGGAGCGCGTGCCGCGGCTGCAGTTCAGCCTGGCGCTGCCGCCCGTGCTGCCGGCGCTCGACGAGCGCGTCGGGCTGACGCTGTTTCGCGCGGTGCAGGAGTGCCTCACCAACACCGTCCGCCATTCCGGCGCCGAGCACGTCGCGGTCCGGCTCGCGCTGCGGCAGGCGGGCCTGCCGGGCGGCGCGATCGAGGCCACGGTGGAGGATGACGGCAGCGGCTTCGCGCCCGATCAGCGCTTCGGCTTCGGACTGCTCGGCATGAGCGAACGCGCCCGCGGCCTCGGCGGCGAGGTCCGCATCGGCGCCGGGTCGCCGGAAATCGGCCGGGCGGGGAAGGGTGCCCGCGTGGAGATCTCCATTCCGCTGCAGGCCGCGACGGTGGCGGCGTCATGATCGGAGTGCTGCTGATCGACGACCACCCGATCGTCCGCGCCGGCTGCCGGCGGCTGCTCGAGAGCCGCGGCGGCGTGCGCGTTCTGGAAGCCAAGACGGCGGCCGAAGGGCTGGCGCTGGTCGACCAGGCCGAGCCGGATATCGTCGTTCTGGACGTCAATCTGCCCGACCGCGGCGGACTCGACCTGCTGCGCGAACTGCGCGCGCGCCGGCCCGGCCTGCGCGTGGTGATGTTCAGCATGTACGAGGACGCCGCCTTCGTCTCCCGCGCCCTGGCCGAGGGGGCGATGGGCTATGTCAGCAAGAACGACGATCCCGAGACGCTGATCGAGGCCATCGACCGCGTGCTCGGCGGTGCGGTCCATCTCGGCCGCAGCGTCGCGCAGACGCTGGCGCTGATGGCCGTGCGTGGGCCGGTCGGGCCGGTCGGCACGCTGACCCCGCGCGAGCGCGAGGTGCTGGCGCTGCTCGCCGAGGGCAAGGCGCTCGGCGAGATCGCCGGCGCGCTGGCGATCAGCTACCGCACCGTCGCCAATGTCTGCTCGCAGCTGAAGGCGAAGCTGAAGGTCGCGACCCTGGCCGGGCTGGTGCGCATCGCCGTCGAGGAGCACCGCTCCGGGTCTCTCGCCTGGGCGGCGCCGGCGCGGCCTATTCCGAAAGATTGAAGCGGACCGGCACCTCGGCGACGCCGGCGACCGTCAGTCCGCCGCGGGTGGCCGGCACGAAGCGCCAGCCCCGAACCGCGTCGGCCGCGGCGGCATCCAGAACGGCGCTGCCGGAGGACAAGGCGACGGCGACCTCGGTCGCCCGGCCTTCGGCCGAGACCGCGACGCGCAGCATCACCCGCCCGCTCTCGCGCCGCCGCCGCGCCGATTCCGGATAGGCGGGCGCGCGGTTGCCGGCGGCGGCGGTGAGCGGACGGGGGGGAATCAGCGGGGCCGACAAGGCCGCCACCTGCGGCGCGCTCGGCGCGGCTGGCGTGGCTTGCGTTACCGGCGGCGTCGGGGCGGCGCGGGCGATGGTGCGCGCCGGGTGGCGTACGGCCGGGCGCGGCGGAGCCGGCGGCGGCACCGCCGCGGCGACTGGAGGGGGCGGCGGTGCCGCCTCCGGTGGCGGCGGCGGAGCAACCGCCTCCGGTGGTGGCGGCGGGGCAACCGCCTCGGGCGGTGGTGGCGGAACAACCGCCTCCGGCGGCGGTGGTGGGGTGGCCGCCTCCGGCGGCGGTGGCGGGGTGGCCGCCTCCGGCGGCGGGGTCTCGGCCGCCGGGGGAGGCTCAGGCGTGGTTTGCGCCGGCGGGGTTTCGGCGGGGGCGAAGACCAGCGGGACGACCGGCATCGGCACCGGCGGCGTGGTCGTCGTGGCCCGCTCCATCAACACGGCCAGCGCCAGAATCACGACCGCATGGGCCACGCACGAACTCAGCCAG
>JAKAZO010000141.1 GCA_021815825.1 Pseudomonadota bacterium | reverse complement strand
CCGCCGGTGATGTGGGCGACGTTCTCCAGGCCCATGTCCTGCGCCGTCTTCGCCGCCAGCGCCGAGCGCCAGCCGCCGGCGCAGTAGAACAGGAAGCGCTTCGGCTCGGCGAATTGCGGCTTGGCGTAGGGGCTTTCCGGGTCCACCCAGAATTCGAGCATGCCGCGCGGGCAGGCGAAGGCGCCCGGGATGCGGCCCTCGCGCTGGATCTCGCGCGGGTCGCGCAGATCGATGAAGAGGACGTCCGCCGCGCCGTGCAGGGACAGCGCCTGGTCCACCGACAGCGATTGGATCTCGGCCTCGGCCTCGGCCAGCAACTGCTTGTAGCCCCGTTTCATCCCTCGCCTCCCTGCCCGCCCCGGCGGTTCGCGGGCGAGGACTTAATCACAGCGCCGGGCGCGCCGGTAGCCCGGCCCCGCGACCGCGCGCCAACACCCTTGCAAACCGGCCACGGCCGGGCACATCTGTCCCTCGTCCCAGCGCCGGAGGAACCGTCATGGCCGAAACCAACCCGATGACAGACGCGGATCCTTACGCCGCCAAGCCGTGGCTGGCGCTGTTCGATCCGGGCATGCCGGCCAGCATCGCGCCGCCCTACGATGATGTGCTCTCGATGTTCCGCGCCGCGGTGGCGCGCGCGCCGGAGCGGGCGGCGCTGCTCTATTTCGACGCCACCATCACCTATTCCGAGCTGGACCTGCTCTCCGACGCGCTCGCCGCCGACCTCGCCACGCGCGGCTTCGCCGCCGGGGACCGCATCGGGCTCTATCTTCAAAATGTGCCGCAATTCATCATCGGCGCGCTGGCGGCGTGGAAGGCCGGCGGCATCGCGGTCGCCATCAACCCGATGAACCGCTCGCGCGAGATCACCCAGCTGCTCACCGACGCGACGCCGAAGGCGCTGATCTGCCACGGCTCGGCCTATGAGGACGTGATCGCCACCGTGCGCGCCGCCGGGGAGGCGCCGATGCCGGCGCTGATCTACACCACCACGGCAGCCGATTTCCAGACCCGCAACGATCCGCGCCTGTTCCAGGGCGTGCGCGCGCGCCGCTTCCCCGAGACCATCGACCTCGCGGCCGCGCTGGCCGCCGCGCGCGGCCGGGCGCCGGAGCGGGTGGCGCGCTTCGGCCCCGCGGACATCGCCTTCCTCGTCTACACCTCCGGCACCACCGGCGTGCCGAAGGGGGCGATGTGCACGCACGGCAACATGAGCTTCAACGGCCAGGCGCTGAGCCGCTGGGTGGAGATCGAGGACGGCATGCCCATCCTCGGCATCGCGCCGCTGTTCCACATCACCGGGCTGATCTGCCAGTTCGTCGCCGCGTTCGCCACCGCCTCGCCGCTGATCCTCGCCTACCGGTTCGAGCCGGGGGTGATGCTCGATGCGATCGAGGAGCACCAGGCCGGCTTCGCCATCGGCGCCATCACCGCCTATATCGCGATGATGAACCACGCCTCGGCGCGGCCGGAGAAGTTCGCCAGCCTCCGCCGCGTCTATTCCGGCGGCGCGCCGATCCCGCCGCCGGTGGTGGCGGAGTTCCGCCGCCGCATGGGCCATGCCATCCGCAGCGGCTACGGGCTGACGGAGGTGAACGCGCCGACGCACATCACCCCGCTCGGGCGCGAATCCCCCACCGACGCGCCGAGCGGCGCGCTGGCGATCGGCGTGCCCTACTTCAACACCATGTCCTGGATCTGCGACGACGAGGGCAGGCCGGTGCCGCAGGGCGAGGTGGGGGAGATCGTCGTCGCCGGGCCGATGGTGGTGCCGGGCTACTGGAACAAGCCGCTGGAGAGCGCGGAGGCGATCCGCGACGGGCGGATGTTCACCGGCGATATCGGCTTCATGGACAAGGATGGCTGGTTCTACGTCGTCGACCGCAAGAAGGACATGATCGTCGCCTCCGGCTACAAGGTCTGGCCGCGCGATGTGGAGGACGTGCTCTACACCCATCCCGCGGTGCGCGAGGCGGCGGTGGTGCCGGCGATCGACCCGTATCGCGGCGAGACGGTGAAGGCGGTGATCAGCCTCAAGCCCGGCCAGCGCGCGACTCCGGACGAGATCATCGAATTCTGCAAGGCGCGCATGGCGGCCTACAAATATCCCCGCATCGTCGAGATCATCGACGATCTGCCGAAGACGGTGACGGGGAAAATCCTGCGCCGCGAATTGCGGGCGGGGTGAGATGGCGCTGCTGGCGCACGAGCCGGCGCTGCGGCTCTCCGCGTTCCTCGGCGTGTTCGCGCTGATGGCGCTGGCCGAGGCGCTGGCCCCGCGGCGGCGGCGCGATTTTTCGCGGCTGCAGCGCTGGCCGGCGAATCTCGGCATCGTCGTGATCGACACGCTGCTGCTGCGCCTGGCGTTTCCCACCGCCGCCGTGGGCGTGGCGATGATCGCCGCCGCGCGCGGCTTCGGCGTGCTGCACTGGCTGCACGTTCCGCCCGTCGCCGCGTTCGTCATCGCGCTGCTGGTGCTGGACCTGGCGATCTACGCGCAGCACGTGCTGTTCCACGCCGTGCCGGTGCTGTGGCGGCTGCACCGCATGCACCACGCGGACCTCGATTTCGACGTCACCACCGCGCTGCGCTTCCACCCGGTCGAGATTCTGCTGTCCATGGCGCTGAAGATCGCGCTGGTCGCGGCCCTCGGCGCGCCGGCGGCCGCGGTGCTGGTGTTCGAGGTGGTGCTGAACGCGGCGGCGATGTTCAACCACGCCAATGCGCGCCTGCCGCTCTGGCTCGATGGCGCGCTGCGGCTGGTGCTGGTGACGCCGGACATGCACCGCGTGCACCATTCCACGCGCATCGAGGAGACGAACAGCAATTTCGGCTTCAACCTGCCCTGGTGGGACCGGCTGTTCGGCACCTACCGCGCCGCGCCACGCGCCGGGCAGGAGGGCATGACGATCGGGCTCGAAGCCTTCCGTGCGCCGGCGGAATTGCGGCTGGACCGGCTGCTGACCCAGCCGCTGCGTGCCGGGGCCGAGGCCTATCCGCTGCTCGGGCATCGCGGATGAAGCCGGCCCGGCTGGCGCTGCTCGCCCTGCTGCTCGCCGCCATCGCCGCGGCGGTGATGCTGCGCGGGCGGGTGGATCTGGCGGCGGTGGAGGGCTGGGTCATCCGCCTCGGGCCGTGGGCGCCGGTGGCCTATCTGGCGCTCTACACGCTGGGCGCGGTGCTGTTCGTGCCCGGGCTGCTCTACGCCCTGGCCGGCGGCGCGCTGTTCGGGCCGGTGTGGGGCTCGGTCTGGAACCTGCTCGGCGCCACGCTCGGCGCCACCGCCGCGTTCCTGCTCGCGCGCACCATCGCCGCGGACTGGGTGGAGCGGGCGAGCGGGGCGCGGCTCGGGCGCCTGCGCGCGGGCATCGCCGCCGAGGGCTGGCGCTTCGTCGCGCTGACGCGGCTGGTGCCGCTGTTCCCGTTCAACCTGCTGAACTACGCGCTCGGGCTGACGGCGATCCGGCTCGACCATTACGTGCTGGCCTCGCTGGTCTGCATGGCGCCGGCGACCATCGCCTATACCCAGCTCGGCTATGCGGGACGCGAGGCGGCCGCCGGCCA
>JAKAZO010000140.1 GCA_021815825.1 Pseudomonadota bacterium | reverse complement strand
GCCGAAGATTTGGTGGGGTGCGAAAGCGCACCCCACCCTACGCGCCCTCAACCCATATCGAGCACGACGGCGCCGAGCAGAATCGTCAGCGCCGCGAGAATGGCGCGCGCGTGCGGGCGCTCGTGCAGGAACATCCAGGCGAAGGCGACGCCGAAGACCATTGCCAATTCACGCAGCGCCGCCACGGCGCCGATCGGCGCCAGCGTCATCGCCCACAGCAAGCGTAGGGTGGGGTGCCCTTCCGCACCCCACCGCCTGCGCCGGTCGCCCGCTCGGCGCTCGCCGTCTCGCCGAAGATTTGGTGGGGTGCGAAAGCGCACCCCACCCTACGCGCCCTCAACCCATATCGAGCACGACGGCGCCGAGCAGAATCGTCAGCGCCGCGAGAATGGTGCGCGCGTGCGGGCGTTCGTGCAGAAACATCCAGGCGAAGGCAACGCCGAAGACCATCGCCGATTCACGCAGCGCCGCCACGGCGCCGATCGGCGCCAGCGTCATCGCCCACAGCGCCAGCGTGTAGGAGGCGACCGAGCACGCGCCGCCGCCCGCCCCGCGCGCGAGGATGGCGCCGGCCGTCTGCTCGGCGAAGACGCGGCCAACACGGCCGCGCATCAGGATCAGCGCGGCCGGCACGCCCGGCAGCACGAAGGTCCACAGCGCGTAGGCGATCGGCGAGTGCGAGATGCGCGCGCCGATGCCGTCATTGACGGTGTAGAGCGCGATGACGAGCGCGTTCGTCAGTGCGATCGCCAGCGCCCTGCCCTCGCCGGCCGCGCCGTCGCGGCGCGTCTGCAGAACGACGCCGGCCGAGATCAGCACCAGCCCGCCCCAGCCGAGGGGTCGGAGCCGCTCACCGAAGCCCACCGCCGCCATCGCCGCCGCCATCGCCGGCGCGGTGCCGCGCATCACGGGGTAGGTGAGGCTGATCGCGCCCAGCGCATAGGCTTCCGCCACCAGGTTGAAATAAACCACGTGCAGGACAGCGGATATCGCCAGGTGCGGCCACGCCGCGGCGGCCGGCGCGGGCAGCAACGGCAACGCGGCGGCACCGATCAGGCTCGTGGAGGCCGCCAGAACCGCCGTCGTCTCGCGCTGCCGCGCGCCGTAGCGGACGCCGACGTTCCACGCCGCGTGCAGCGCGGCCCCGAACAGCACCGCACCGGCCGCGACCGGCGGCAGGATCATGGCCGCCAACGCGCCGGTCCTAAATCGGGCATCTCACACCAACCGCCCCACGCGGCCCGGGTACCGGGGTTCAGCCGCCGAGCTGCTTGACGTATTTGGTGAAGAAGTTGATCCGGTCGAGCAGCTTGTCGTTCAGGCCGCGGCAGGTTTTGGCCTTGGCGGCGGCGGCGGTGCCGAGCGCCTCGGCGTCGTCGCACAGCGCGTCCGTGCTCGGCAGGAACACCGAGGATTTGCGCCGCTTGAGCACCGACTTCGCCGAATCCGCGGCGCTCTCGGCCGTGGTGATCTCCGCGCCGACCTCCTTGACCCGCTGCGTCAGCTGCTTCAGCACCGGGCTCAGCGCCTTGATCTTCTCGGCGGGGTTCTTGGTCTTCTTGTCGATATCGTCGAGCGTTTCGGCCTCGCCGGGCAGGGTGATCACGGCGGCGCCGAGAAACTTTATGCTCTCGCCGAGCTGCTTGATGACGGGGGCGAGATCCTTGGCGATGGCGCCGTCCTCGCTCTCGGCCTTGTCGGCGTAGCCCGCGTACTGGTCGAGGTTGGTGCGCAGCGAGGCCAGCGCCGATTTCGCATCCTTGATCGTATCGGCGAGCGAACTCTTCAGCTTGGCATCGAGGCCGGATTTCTGCACGTCCTTGTTGAGCTTCTCGGCCGCGGCGATCTGCTTGTCGCAGCCGTCCGCATCCTTGGCGAAGCCGGCGATGTCGGCCTTGATCTGCTTGAACCCGACCTTGCGGTCCTTGAAATAGCCCTGGACCTTGTCGGCCATGCCGCCGGCGAGCTTGGGATAGGTGTCGAGCAGGGCGACCGCGTCCTTGGCGTCCTGGGTCATTTTCTTTTCGTCGTCGGCCACCGCGCTCCCTCCCGCCTGGCCGATCGCACCGGCCGTGTCCCCACCCGCGAATCTGGCACAGCCGGGCGGCCGAGACAATCGGGGCGTGTGCCGCGCCTACTCCACGACGATCCGCGGCGCCGGCGCGGCGGCGGCGAGCGCGGCTTCGGTGGCCTCCCAGACGCGCCCGGCCAGCGCGGCGAAGGCGCGCGCGGCCTCGCTCTCCGGCGCCGCGGCGACGATCGGGGTGCCGGCATCGGAGGCGGTGCGGATGTCGAGCAGCAGCGGCACCTCGCCGAGGAAGGACGCGCCGAGCCGCGCGGCCTCCGCGCGCGCCCCGCCATGGCCGAAAATCTCGGCACGGTGGCCGCAATTCGGGCAGCAATAATAGCTCATGTTCTCGACCAGCCCGAGCACCGGCACGCTGACGCGCTCGAACATGCGCACCCCGCGCCGCGCGTCGAGCAGCGCGATGTCCTGCGGCGTGGAGACGATCACCGCCCCGCTCAGCGCCACGCGCTGGGCCATGGTCAGCTGCGCGTCCCCGGTGCCGGGCGGCATGTCCACCACCATCACGTCGAGCTTGCCCCAGGCCACCTGCCCCATCATCTGCTCCAGCGCGCCCATCACCATCGGGCCGCGCCAGATCATCGGCGTCTCCTCCTCGACCAGGAAGCCGATGGACATCGCCTTCAGCCCCCAGGCCTCGAGCGGGATCATCATCTCCTTGCCCTTGGCCCCGCGCACCTCCGGCTTGCGCGCCAGCCCCAGCATGCGCGGCAGGCTGGGGCCGTAGATGTCGGCATCGAGCAGCCCGACGGCGAGGCCCTGGCGCGCCAGCGCGACGGCGAGATTGACCGCGACGGTCGATTTGCCGACGCCGCCCTTGCCCGAGGCGACGGCGATGACCGCCCGCACCCCACCCAGCAGCGCGGCGCGCTGGCCATGCGCCGCCGCCGGCGGCTTGACGGGCCCGGCCGGCGGTGGCTGGGCGGGCTCGGCCGGCTTGTGGGCGGTGAGGATGACGGCGGCGTTGCGCACCCCCGGCTGGCGGGCGAGCAGCGCCTCCGCCTCCCGGCGCAGCGGCTCCAGCGAAGCGGCCCGCGCGCGATCGACACTGAGCGCCACCTGCACCAGGCCGCCGCGAACCTCGATGCCCTCGACCATGCCGGCGGCGACGATGTCCTGCCCGCTCGCCGGGTCACGCAGGCTCCGCAGCGCCGCGCGCAGCGTCTCTTGTGTGGGGTTGCTCATCCGCTTGCCAGCCTTTCCTGTCCGGTCGATAACCGTCCGCCGCTCCGGCTACCGATATGCATCTGGCTGGCGCGCGCGCCAATGGCCCTATCGCCGGAACGGCGCGGAGACAGCCGGCGCCGGCGCGGCGCGGGAACAGGAGGAGCGGCGATGTCTTGGAACAGCGGCGGGAATTCCGGCGGCTCGGGGCCGTGGGGTCCGCCCGGGCGGCCGAACGGCCCGCGCCTGCCGCCGGGCCGCGGCGGCCCGCCCTTCCCCGACCTCGACGAGTTCCTCGCCTGGCTGCGCGCGAGCTTCGGCGGCGGCGGACCCGGCCGGCCGGGCGG
>JAKAZO010000062.1:3637-17894 GCA_021815825.1 Pseudomonadota bacterium | reverse complement strand
CCCTCGGCCAGGGGCATGGCGAGCGCATCGTTCACCGCGCGGTGCGGATCGAGCGGCAGTTCCATGCGGATCGGCGGATACTGCGCCGCCGCCGCCTCCGCCGCCGCCTGGACCGCGCGCATCTCCGCATCGAGACGCGGGTCGTCGATCATCCTCAGCGCAGCGCGGCGTTGATGGCGGCGAGTGCGTCCGCGCCCGGGCACAGCGCCGTCTCGTCGAGCGCATTGAGCGGCGTCTCGATGGTGCCGAGATGCGCGTGCAGATCCTCCGCGTCGGGATCGACATAGAGCAGGCCGGTGGCGATCTCGCCTTCGCGCCGCCGTCCTTCGAGGAAGCCGATGGCTGCGGCGCGGTCCTCGATGTCGTAGTCGGCGGCGAGCTTGCGCAGGCGCAGCACGGTGCCGTCATGCTGCGTCACCGCGACCGTGGTGCCCGGCGCGTAATCCACCGCGATCGGCTCGCGGCCGGTGATGATCTCGATGCGGTTCACCGCCTCGTTGTGGTGGCGCACGTAGTCGTAGCTCTTGGTCGAGCCGGCGTGGTTGTTGAAGGCGACGCAGGGCGAGATGCAATCGATGATGGCCGCGCCGGGATGCAGCAGCGCCGCCTTCAGCAGCGAGACCAGCTGCTCGCGATCGCCGGAGAAGCTGCGGGCGACGAAGCTGGCGCCGAGTTCGAGCGCCAGGCCGGCGAGATCGATCGCCGTGTCGGCGTTGACGGCGCCCTTCTTGCTTTTCGCGCCGCGATCGGAAGTGGCCGAGAACTGGCCCTTGGTGAGGCCGTAGACGCCGTTGTTCTCGACGACATACACCATGTTCACGCCGCGCCGCAGCGCATGCGCGAACTGGCCGAGGCCGATGGAGGCGCTGTCGCCGTCGCCGGAGACGCCGAGATAGATGAGATCCCGGTTGGCGAGGTTGGCGCCGGTCAGCACCGAGGGCATGCGCCCGTGCACCGAGTTGAAGCCGTGCGCCTGGCCGAGGAAGTAGGTCGGCGTCTTGGAAGAGCAGCCGATGCCCGAGAGCTTGGCGATGCGGTGCGGCGGCAGCGCCAGCTCGAAGCAGGCGCGGATGATGGCGGCGCTGATGGAATCGTGGCCGCAGCCGGCGCAGAGCGTCGAGATCGCGCCTTCGTAGTCGCGCCGGGTGAGGCCGACCGCGTTGGTCGGCAGTTCGGGATGGTGCAGCTTGGGCTTGGGCAGGAAGGTCATGGCGTGGCCTTGCGCAGCGGGGCGATGCGGGAGAGGGCGACGTGCTCGGCGATGGCCTCGGCGATGAAGCGCGCCGTGATCGGCGTGCCGTCATAATGCAGCACGCGCTTGAGCCGGGCGGGGTCGATCTCGGCCTCGATCAGCAGCAGGCTGCGCAGCTGCGCGTCGCGATTCTGCTCGACGACGAACACCGTCTCGTGCTCGCGGATGAAGGCCGCGACGTCGTCGTGGAACGGGAAGGCGCGGATGCGCAGCCGGTCCACACTGATGCCGCGTGCGGCGAGCAGCTCCGCCGCCTCGTCCATCGCCGGGCTGGTCGAGCCGTAATAGAGCACGCCGAGCCGGCTGCCCTCGGGCGCATCGTGGCGCACCGGGTGCGGCACCTGTCCGCGCGCGGTTTCGAACTTCAGTGCCAGGCGCTGCATGTTGTCGGCGTAGGCGGCGCCGGCCTCGGTGTAGCGGGCGTAGCGGTCCTTGCTGCTGCCGCGGGTGAAGAAGGCGCCGCGCGTCGGGTGCGCGCCGGGATAGGTGCGCCAGGGAATGCCGTCCTCGTCGAGATCCAGATAGCGGCCGAAATCGCGGCCGGATTCGAGTTCGTCGAATCCCATGACCTTGCCGCGGTCGTAGCGACGCGCCGGGTCCCACGCGAACGGCGCGCACAGGCGTTCGTTCATGCCGATATCGAGATCGAGCATGACGAAAACCGGCGTCTGCAGGCGCTCGGCGAGGTCGAAGGCGGTGGCGCCGAAGGCGAAGCTCTCGGCTGGATCCTGCGGGAACAGCAAGACATGCTTGGTGTCGCCGTGCGAGGCATAGGCGCAGAGCAGGACGTCCGCCTGCTGGGTGCGGGTCGGCATCCCCGTCGACGGGCCGCCGCGCTGGACATCGAAGATCACAGCGGGAATCTCGGCGAAATAGGCGAGACCGAGGAATTCCTGCATCAGCGAGATGCCGGGCCCCGAGGTCGCGGTGAAGGCGCGGGCGCCGTTCCAGGCGGCGCCGATGACCATGCCGATGGCGGCCAGCTCGTCCTCCGCCTGCACGATGGCGAAGCGGTTCTTTCCCGTGGCCGGATCGACGCGGGTGCGGCGGCAATAGCGCTCGAAGGCTTCGGCGACCGAGGTCGAGGGCGTGATCGGGTACCAGGCCGCGACCGTCGCCCCGCCATAGACGGCGCCGAGCGCGGCGGCGCTGTTGCCATCGATGAAAATGCGATCGCCGACGCCGTCCGAACGGCGCAGCCGAAGCCCGATCGGGCATGGGAGATGCGCGCGCGCCTGGTCGCGGCCGAGATGCAGCGCGTGCAGATTGGCGGCGATCAGCTTCTCCTTGCCCTTGAACTGCTCGGCGAGCAGCGCTTCGACAACCGGGATCTCGAGCTCCAGCAGCGCCGCCAGCGCGCCGATATAGAGGATGTTCTTGAACAATTGCCGCTCGCGCGGATCGGCGTATTCGCGGTTGCAGATCTCGGTGAGCGGCAGGCCGAGCAGGGTGATGTCGTCGCGCAGGCGCGCGCGCGGAACGGGGCGCGTCGAATCGTAGAACAGATAGCCGCCGGGATCGATCGCGGCGACGTCCTGGTCCCAGGTCTGCGGGTTCATCGCCACCATCAGATCGACGCCGCCGCGCGCCCCGAGATGGCCGGCCTCAGAGACGCGCACCTCGTACCAGGTCGGCAGGCCCTGGATGTTCGAGGGGAAGATGTTGCGCGGCGTCGCCGGAATGCCCATGCGCTGGATCGCGCGCGCGAACAGCCGGTTGGCGCTGGCCGATCCGGATCCGTTGACGTTGGCGAACTTGACGACGAAATCGTTTACGCTGGCGATAGGCTGCGGCATGCGTGTTCCACCTGGGCGGTCGTGAGAAGGAAGCGCTGCATGTCCCACGCGCCGGTCGGGCAGCGTTCGGCGCAAAGACCGCAATGCAGGCAGACATCCTCATCCTTGGCCATGACGCGGCCAGTCTTGAGGCCCTTGGCGAGATAGATCGCCTGATCCGGATTGAGCGCCGGCGCGTTGAGCCGCGGGCGCAACTCGGCCTCCGGCCCGTCGGCGGCGAAGGTGATGCAGTCCATCGGGCAGATATCGACGCAGGCGTCGCACTCGATGCAGAGCCGGGCGCTGAACACGGTCTGCACGTCGCAGTTGAGGCAGCGCTGCGCTTCGGCGAAGGCGAGCTGGTCATCATAGCCGAGCTCGACCTCGGCACGGATATCGGCGAGCGCCTCGGGCTTGGCGCGGTGCGGCACGGCGAAGCGGTGATCGGTGGAGACCGCGCTGTCGTAGCTCCACTCGTGGATGCCCATCTTCTGGCTGGCGAGGCTCACATGCGGCGCGGGACGCTGGCGCGGATCGAGCCCGCGGCAGACACGGTCGATGGAAACCGCCGCCTCGTGGCCATGGGCCACGGCCCAGATGATGTTCTTCGGCCCGAACGCCGCATCGCCGCCGAGGAACACGCGCGGATGGGTGGATTGCAGCGTCAGCGGATCCACCACCGGCATGCCGTTTCGGTCGAAGGCGAGGCCGATATCGCGCTCGATCCAGGGAAACGCATTCTCCTGCCCGACGGCGACGAGCACGTCGTCGCACGGGATGTGCACCGGGGCCTCGCCGGTCGGCACCAGCGCGCGCCGACCCTGATCGTCGTGCCGGGCCTCGACCTTCTCGAACAGCACCCCGGTGAGCCGGCCGGATTCATGAGTGAACTCGATCGGCACCATGAAATTCAGGATCGGGATGTCCTCGCGCAGCGCGTCTTCCTTTTCCCACGGCGAGGCCTTCATCTCGGCGTAGCCGCTGCGCACGACCACCCGCACCTCCTCGCCGCCGAGCCGGCGGGCGGAGCGGCAGCAATCCATCGCCGTGTTGCCGCCGCCGAGCACGACGACGCGCCGGCCGATGCGGTCGATATGGCCGAACGAGACCGAGGAAAGCCAGTCGATGCCGATATGGATGTTCGCCGCCGCCTCGGCGCGGCCGGGAATGTTCAGATCGCGCCCGCGCGGGGCGCCGCAGCCGATGAAGATGGCATCGAACGGCTCGGCGAGCAGCGTGCGCAGACTGTCGATCCGGGTGCCGGCGCGGAGCGTGATGCCGAGGTCGAGGATGTAGCCGACCTCCTCGTCGATCACCGTCTCGGGCAGGCGGAAGCGCGGGATCTGGGTCCGGATCATGCCGCCGGCGCGGGCGTCGGCCTCGAAGATCACGCAGTCATAGCCGCCGAGCGCGAGATCCCGCGCCGCGGCGAGCGAGGCCGGGCCGGCGCCGACGAACGCGACGCGCTTGCCGTTGCCGCGCTCCGGCGCCTTCGGCAGGCAGTTGCTGATATCGCCCTTGAAGTCGGCGGCGACGCGCTTGAGCCGGCAGATCGCCACCGGCGCCTCCTCCACCCGCCCACGGCGGCAGGCCGGCTCGCAGGGCCGGTCGCAGGTGCGGCCGAGGATGCCGGGCAGGACGTTGGAGTGCCAGTTGACCATGTACGCGTCGGCATGGCGGCCGGCGGCGATGAGGCGGATATATTCGGGAACCGGCGTGTGCGCCGGACAGGCGTACTGGCAGTCGACCACTTTATGGAAGTAGTCGGGGTCGGCGATATCCGTAGCATCCACCGCTGGCGTTCCTCTCCCCGGGGCCTGGCGCGTGCGCGGCAGTTATCCGGCGAAATTCACCGTACCACGCTCTGCTCGCCGGCGCCAGACGGGGACTTCGTGGCTGTCATGCGTGGCCGGGTTCGGCCGGGGCGACGAGGCGGCGGTAGAGATGCCAGGTGGCGTGGCCGAGCACCGGCATCACCACCGCCAGGCCGAGCAGCGCCGGCACCGAGCCGATCACTAGGCCGAATGCGACGATCAGGCCCCAGCACGCCATCGGCCCGGGATTGGTCACGGTGGCGCGGACCGAGGTCCAGATCGCCGTCTCGAGCCCGGCGTGACGGTCGAGCAGGAGGGGGAAGGCGACGGCGCTGATCATCAGCACGACGAGGGCAAAGACGAAGCCCACGCCGAGGCCGAGGCCGATCATCGCCCAGCCCGCGCGGGTGGCGAGGACATCGTGCGCGAAGGCGGCGAGCGAGGCCGGCGCGGCCGGGCCGAGCGTGTGGTCGTAAATGATCGCCGCGGCGATCAGCCAGAGCCCGAACAGGGAGGCCAGGATCAGCCCGAGCAGCAGGATCGGGCCCAGCGCCGGCGAGGCCAGCACGCCGAACGCGTCCGACCAGCCCACCTCGCCGCCAAGCGCGCGGCGGCGGCTCATTTCGTTCAAGCCGACGGCGGCGAACGGCCCGATCAGGGCGAAGCCGGCGGCGAGCGGAAAGAGCAGCGGCAGCATGTCGTAGCCGAAGGCCAGCCGCGCCAGCAGCAGGCCGAGCAGCGGGTAGATCACGGAGAGGAACAGCACATCGCTGCGGTTGGCGGAGAAATCCTCGAGCCCCGCGGCAAGCGCGGCGCGCAGATCGGCGAGCCCGATGCGGCGAACGATGACCGGGCCGGCGGCCGGTGCCGCGTCCTCACGCCCCACTGCGCGCGCGGCGAAGCGGAACTGGTCCAGCCCCCACTCGATCGGATGGCGGATCGCGGGGCTGCGCAGGTCGGCAAAGCGCAGTGCCATGACGACGTCTCCCTCACGCGATTGTCTTCTCGCGCCGGGACTATCGCGCCGATCCAAGCTGGGGTGGGTTGCGTTCTACGCAGGTCTGCCCGCTGCCGCCGCGCCCGATGGGTGCGGCTCAGCCGTAGCGCTGCTCGGTCCAGGGATCGGCGTTGTTGTGGTAGCCGCGGACCTCCCAGAAACCCGGCTTGTCGGTGGCGGAGAACTCGATCCGCCGCACCCATTTCGCCGATTTCCAGAGATAGAGGCGCGGGATCAGCACCCGGATCGGCCCGCCATGCTGGCGCTCGATCGGCTTTCCTTCCCATTCATGCACCAGGAACACGTCCGGCTGGTCGAACTGGTCGAGGCGGACATTGGTCGTGTAGCCGTCATGGGCGTGGAAGATGACGTGGCGCGCCTCCGGTTTCGGCGCGGCCAGTTCGATCAGCGTGCGCGCCGCGACGCCCTTCCAGCGATTGTCGTAGCGCGACCATTGGGTGACGCAATGGATGTCGCACACGCTCTCCTGCTGCGGCAGCGCCATGATTTCGTCGTAGGAGAGGCTCACCGTGCGGGCGACCGCGCCGACGAGGTCGAGGCGGAAGCTCTGCGGGCTCACCGCGGGCTGGATGCCGAGATCGAGCACCGGCCAGTCGCGCACCAGGCGCTGGCCGGGCGGCAGGCGCTGGGTCGGCTCGGCCTGGGTACCGGTGAGCAGCCGTCCCTCCCGCGCCCAGCCGGTCTTGGTCTCGATCAGTTTTTCCCGGAGCCGTCCGATCAGCCCTGGATCATCCTCGGTCGCCATCGCATTCACCCTTTGGCGCGCATCAGCCGCGCCTTGTCGCGCTGCCAGTCCCGCGCGGCGACGGCGGCGCGCTTGTCCGCCTGCTTGCGGCCCTCGGCCAGGCCGAGCAGCACCTTCGCCCGGCCGCGCTCGTTGAAGTGGATCTGCAACGGCACCAGCGTCGCGCCCTGCCGCGTCACCGCGCCAAGCAGTTCGCGCATCTGCTTCCTATGCAGCAGCAGTTTGCGCGGTGCGCGCGGCTCGAAGCGCGACAGCACACCGCCCTGATATTCCGGGATATAGGCGTTGAAGAGGAACATTTCGCCCTCGCGCTCGCCGGCCCAGGCCTCCGACAGCGTCGCCCGCCCGTGGCGCAGCGATTTCACCTCCGGGCCCTTGAGCACGAGCCCGGCCTCGACCGTGCTCTTGATGGTGTAGTCGAACCGCGCCTTGCGGTTCTGCGCCGCGATGCCGTGCGCGATCAGCCCGGACTTGCGTCCGCCCTTCTTTGCCTCGGCCATGCTCAGTTCAGCAGCCCGACCTCGGTCAGCGCCGCGCGCACGCGCGTCCGCGTCGCCTCGCCGATCGGGGCCAGCGGCAGGCGGCAGGATTCCTCGGCCAGGCCGAGCAGGCTGGCGGCATATTTCACCGGCGCCGGACTGGTCTCGGCGAACAGCGCGTCATGCAGCGGCAGCAGCCGGTTCTGGATCGCCATCGCCTCACCGATCTCGCCGCGCCGCCACGCCGCCTGCATCTGCTCGCACAGGCGCGGGGCGACATTGGCGGTGACGCTGATGCAGCCGACGCCGCCGGCGGCGAGGAAGGCGAGGGCGGTGTGGTCCTCGCCGGAGAGCTGGCAGAATTCCTCCCCGCAGGCCCGCCGCGTCTGCAGCGGGCGGGCGAGATTGGCGGTGGCGTCCTTCACCCCGATGATGTTGGGGTGCCTGGCCAGCCGCGCCATGGTCTCGACGCTCATGTCGACGACGCTGCGCGGCGGGATGTTGTAGATGATGATCGGCAGTTCAACGGCATCGGCGATGGCCTTGAAGTGCAGATACATCCCCTCCTGGGTCGGCTTGTTGTAGTAGGGCGTGACGATCAGCGCCGCCGCCGCCCCCGCCGCCTTGGCGTGGCGGGTGAGGTCGATCGCCTCCTCGGTCGAGTTCGAGCCGGTGCCGGCGATCACCGGCACGCGCCCGCGGGCGACGGAGACCGTGATCTCGACCACGCGCTTGTGCTCGTCATGGCTCAGCGTCGGCGATTCGCCGGTGGTTCCGGTGGGCACCAGCCCATCCGTACCCTCGGTGATCTGCCAGTCGACGAAGCGGGCGAAGGCCTCCTCGTCGACCGCGCCATCCTTGCGGAAGGGGGTGAGGAGGGCAACGAGCGATCCCTTGAACATGGCACTCTCTGGCTATGGTGGTGCGCCAGCCTCGGCTTGCGGCGCGAGCGCTGAACGAGCGTCCCTGGACGAAATTTCCGGAGCGAAATTCTTAAGCGCGCGGCGGATGGGCCGCAAGGCCGACGCTGGCCTCGATCCGCGCCATCAGCGCCGGATCGAGCGCCCCGGCCTCGGCGGCGGCGACGCAGGCGGCGAGTTCGGCGCGGTTCTTCACCCCCAGCACCAGCGTGTCGATGTCGAGCCCGAGCGCGTAGCGATGCGCCAGCACCGCCGGATCGGCGCCGAGTTCGGCGGCGAGGCGGCGGAAGCCGGCGGCGCGGGCATAGTCGCGCGCCTCCGGATGGTCGGCGGGCAGCGGCCGGTCCAGCGCCGCCGTGAGCGCCCCGGCCTGCGCGGCGCGGATGCCCATCACCGCCACATCGCTCGCGCGCGCCGCGGCGATGATCTCGCGCGGGCGCGCCGGGCCGTCGAAGAAGGTGAGGCTGCCGGCGGAATCGAGCAGATTGGCGATGCACTGCACCGAAGCCGGCGCCGGGCGCTCGCCGAGCACGCGGATCAGCGTGCCGGGCTCGCCGATCCCGGTCAGGCCCCAGGCGCCGATCAGCCCCTCGGCTGCGAGCCGCTCCAGCGCCGGGCGCACGGCATCGGCGAAGGTGGCGTACGGCGTCAGCCGCTCGGCCACGGCGGGGCGGCGGGCGATGAACGCGCGGTCCGGCACGATGTTGGAGTGGAGAAAGAACAGGTCCAGCCGGCCGATCCGCATGCGCGCCAGGCTCGCCTCGATCGAGGCGCGCAGCATCCCTTCCACGGCATCGGGCGGCGCATCGCCGAGATTGCACTTGCTGGAGACGCGCACGCCCTCCGGCAGGCGGCCGGCGAAGGCCTCGCCGATGATGCGCTCGGCCAGCCCGTCGCCATAGCGCGGTGCCATGTCGAGCAGGGTGATGCCGGCGGCGATGGAAGCGTGCACGGTGGCGACGCATTCCTCGACCGTGGTCTGCCCCCACAGCATGCCGAGCCCGCCGCCGCCGAGGCTGAGCGCCGAGACCGTGCCGAGGCGGCCGAACCGGTGCCGGCGCATCAGCGCAGCAACGCGTAGGGCCCGCCGCGCTCGATGGCGCGGCGATAGCCAGGGCGGGACTGCATCCGCTGCAGATACTCCGACAGACGCGGATAGGAGCCATCCAGCCCGCCGCGCGCCGCCGCCGCTTCGAGCGGGAAGGTCATCTGGATGTCGGCGGCGGAGAATTCCCCGCCGGCGAAATGGCCCCCGGGCGCCAGCTCGGCTTCGAGATAGGACAGGATGGACGCGATCTGAGCCTCGGCGCGCTCCATCACGGCCGCCGCGGCAGGGCCGACGCGGCTGAGATAGAGCTTCAAAAGCAACGGCGTCATCGCCGACCCTTCGGCGAAATGCAGCCAGTAGAGATAGCGCAGCCGGGCCGGCGTGCCGGCCTCCGGGCGCAGCTTGCCGCCCTCGCGCTCGACCAGATACTCGATGATGGCACCGGACTCGGCGAGCGTGAGCGTACCGTCGCGGATCACCGGGGACTTGCCGAGCGGATGCACCGCCTTGAGCGCCGCCGGCGCGAGCATGGTCACCGGATCGCGCGCGTAGGCGACGATCCCGTAATCGAGCCCGAGCTCCTCGAGCAGCCAGAGCACGCGCTGCGAGCGCGAATTGTTGAGATGATGAACTTCGATCATGCGCGCCCCCCGGCCATGAACTGCTCCCCCGAGAGTAGGGGCGGTGCGCCGGCCTGTCACCGGGGTGACGTTCCCCCACCGGGAGAGGGCGCCGCCGGCAAGGCGGAGTTGTTCCGAATTAGAAACCATAAAACGCATGCGATCGGCGGCGTCCTGACGGCGATATTGCAGTCATCGCGCCGCTCTGTTATCGAAATCCTGTATCACATTCCTGGCGTGGGCGAGGAATTCGCGAGATCGCTGCTCAATAACATTGCTTCGCCTGCTTGGGATGAGATGCCGGACATCGGCCATATTCAAGGGAGAGCAAGCTCATGGTCAATCAATCCCGCCGCGCCGCGATCACCCTCCTCGGTGGAACAATCCTGGCCGGTTGCTCCGGCATGGAATCGAAGCGGGAACGGGTCGCGGACGCGCAATCGACCGTGGATCAGGCGACCCACACCGTCGGCGTGATGCGGACCAGTGCCGGGACGCGCATCGCCGGGTTGATGCAGCGGGCCAAAGCGGTGCTGATCTTCCCGGACATGGTCAAAGGCGGCATCGGCATCGGCGGATCGCGCGGGCAGGGGGTGCTGCTGGCGCGCAACGCCACCGGCTGGAGCGATCCGGCCTTCTACGAATCGACCGCGGTCTCGGTCGGCCTGCAGCTCGGGGTCGAGGAGAGCTCCATCGTCATGTTCATCATGTCCCAGAAGGCGCTGGACGGGCTGCTGCAGACCAGCAGCTTCAGCCTGAAGGCGCAGGCCGGCGTCGCGCTGGCCGATCTCAACTCGGCCACCCAGCAACAGCTCGCCGGGGCGGATGTCGTGGTGTGGTCGAAATCCTCCGGCGCGTTCGGCGGCCTGGCCGTGTCCGGCAGCGACATCGCCCAGCGGCCCGGCCTGGATCGGTCCTATTACGGCGCGCCGGTGATGGCGGCGGACATCATCGCCGGCAAGGCGACGAACCCGGCCGCGGCACCGCTGCTGGCCGCGCTCAAGGGCTGATTTCCCGTCGCGCCCCGCTCTGCACACACCTCGGAGGCGGAATATCCGGGGCGGGCGCCCTCGGGCGGGCATCCAGAATGCGGGAGGGGCGCGATGCCGGACTTCCTCATCGAGCGTCGGGCGGGCGGGCGCGTCGCCGGCGTGGACGAGGTCGGCCGCGGTGCGCTCGCCGGGCCGGTGGTGGCGGCGGCGGTCATCTTCCACCGTCCGCCACCCGCCGCCCTGGCGCGGCTGATCGATGATTCGAAGCGGCTCTCGGCTGCCCAGCGCCAGGCCGCCTATGACGCGCTCGCCGCCCACGCGGCGGTCGAGATCACACTCGGCGCCGCCTCTGTGGGTGAGATATTCCGCGTAAACATCCTTCAAGCGACACTTCTTGCGATGCGCCGGGCGGTCGCGCGGCTGCCCGCGCCGCCGGACCTGGCGCTGATCGACGGCAACCAGCCGCCGCCGCTTACCTGCCCGCTGCGCTGCGTGCCGGGCGGCGACGCAAGCTCGCTCTCCATCGCCGCCGCCTCGATCGTCGCCAAGGTCGTGCGCGACCGGCTGATGGCGCGGCTGGCGGTGCGCTTTCCGCACTATGGCTGGGAGCGCAATGCCGGCTACGGCACCTTGTCCCACCGCGCCGCCCTCGCCCGTCACGGCGCCTGCCGCCATCATCGCACCGGCTTCGGATCGGTCCCCGATGCGGCCGAGGGTGGAGCGGATTGACGCTGCCCGCGGCCGACGCCACCATATCCGCCAGCCCTGGAGGTCGGCCGCCGCAGTGGAAATCGCCCGCGAACTGCCGCTCGATCAGATCCTCCTGGGTGAGGCCGTGCGCATGATGCGCATGCTCCCCTCCGGGTCGATCGACTGCGTCTTCGCGGATCCGCCCTACAATCTCCAGTTGCGCGGCGAGCTGCGCCGGCCCGATGACAGCCTGGTCGACGGCGTCGATGAGGAGTGGGACCGGTTCGACGATTTCGCCGCCTACGACGCCTTCTGCCGCGAGTGGCTCGGCGAGTGCCGGCGGCTGCTGCGCAAGGACGGCACGCTGTGGGTGATCGGCGCCTACCACAACATCTTCCGCATCGGCGCCATTTTGCAGGATCTCGGCTTCTGGATCCTCAACGACGTGGTCTGGCGCAAAGCCAACCCGATGCCCAATTTCCGCGGCCGGCGCTTCACCAACGCCCATGAGACGCTGATCTGGGCGGCGCGCGGGCGGGATTCGCGCCACCGCTTCAACTACCAGGCGATGAAGGCGCTGAACGACGACGTGCAGATGCGCAGCGACTGGTTCCTGCCGCTCTGCACCGGCGCCGAGCGGCTGCGCAACGCCCATGGCCTGAAGTTGCATCCAACCCAGAAGCCGGAGGCGCTGCTGCACCGGGTGCTGCTGGCGAGCACGGTGCAGGGCGACGTCGTGCTCGACCCGTTCCTCGGCAGTGGCACCACCGCCGCGGTGGCGCGGCGACTGGAGCGCCATTTCATCGGCATCGAGCGCCATCCCGCCTATGTCGAGGCGGCGCTGGCCCGGGTGCGGCAGGTGGCGCGCATGCCCGCCGGCGGCCTCGCCGTCACGCCGTCGCGGCGCGAGCGCCCGCGCATCCCCTTCGGCAGCCTGGTCGAGCGCGGGCTGGTGGCGCCGGGCACCGTGCTGGTCGACCGGCTGCGCCGGGTCACCGCCATCGTCGGCGCCGACGGCTCGATCACCGCCGGCACCACGCAGGGCTCCATCCATCAGGTCGGCGCCGCGGTGCAGAACGCGCCTTCGTGCAATGGCTGGATGTTCTGGCACCTGGAGCGCGACGGCGCGCTGGTGCCGCTGGACGCGCTGCGCGCCGAGATCACGGTGGACAAGGCGGAAGCCGGCGGGGATTGATCGAGCGCAAGGCGCGGCCCCCGGCTTCGGGCCAGGATCGCGCCGGATCGGAACAGGAGAGGCCGCCATGCCGCATCGCAAGCGCCTATGGATCGTGATCACCGACGGCGAGCACGCCCGCATCGTCGTTCCCGGCCCCGCCGCCGGCGCGTTCCACACCGAGCGGACGGAGGATTCCGCGACCGCCCACAAGCGCAGCGCCGAGCTCGGCAGCGACGCGCCGGGCCGCGCCTTCGAGAGCTCCGGCAGCACCCGCCACGCCATCGCGCCGAAGCACGACCCGCACGAGATGGCCAAGCAGCGCTTTCTTCAGTCCGTCGCCGGCCAGATCAACCAGGCCGATGCCGAGGGCGCGTTCGACGAGCTGGTCCTGGTCGTCCCGCCCGGTGAGATCGCCGATCTGCGCGACGCGCTCGATCGCGGCCCGGCGGCCAAGCTGATCGGCACGCTCGGCAAGGATCTGGTCAAGGTGCCGGACCATGAGCTGGGGCCGCACCTGGCGCAGTGGGCGCGGCCGGCGGCGCCGAAGGCGGGCTGAACTCTCCCTCCAGCGCCGCCGGGCGCACCGTCGCGGCGACGCGGGCGGCGGCGAGATAGGCGAGCGCGGCGAGCAGCATCGGCGCGCCGGGGAAGTGCAGCGCGGCGCCGGGCCGGGCAAAGGCGCCGAACAGGCTGGCGCCGATCACCGGCGCGCCGATCGAGACCAGGCTCTGCAGCGCCGCCAGCGCGCCCTGCATCTCGCCCTGGCGCTCGGGGCCGGCGCGGCGCGAGATCATCGCCCGCAGGCTCGGCGTGTTCAGCGCGCCGAAGGCGAGCAGCCCCATGCCGACATAGATCACCCAGCCGTGCCCGGCGGCGGCGAAGGTGGCGTAGCCGGCGGCGCTGAACAGGCAGCCGGCGAGGAACGTCCGCCGCTCGCCGAGCCAGACGATGACGCGGCGGATCAGCACCCCCTGGACCAGCGCCGAGCCGAGCCCGGAGACGGCGAGCGCGGCGCCGTTCTCGGCCGTGCCCCAGCCGAGGACGAGGCCGGTATAGAGCACGAACACGCTCTGCAGCGCGCCGAGCCCGAACCAGGTGAAGCACCAGGCGGCCGAGAGCCGCGCCGTCACCGGGTCGGCCACCAGCGTGCCGAGCGAGCCGATCGGGTTGGCGCGCCGCCAGAGGAACGGCCGCCGCCGCTCCGGCGGCAGCGATTCGGGCAGCATCACCAGGCCGAACAGCGCGTTCGCCCCGGCCAGCCCGGCGGCGACCTCGAACGGCATGCGCAGCCCGTAGGCGCCGAGCAGGCCGCCGAGCGCGGGGCCGAGCACGAAGCCGAGGCCGAAGGTCGCGCCCACCAGCCCGAAGCGGGCGGCGCGCTTCTCGGGCGGCGTCAGGTCGGCGATGTAGGCGGTGGTGGCGGAAATATTGGCCGAGGTCGCGCCGGCCAGGAGCCGGCCGAGGAACAGCCAGCCGATCGAGGGCGCCAGCGCCAGCACGACGTAGTTGGCGCCGAGCCCGGCCACCGAAAGCAGGATCACCGGGCGGCGGCCGAACCGGTCCGAGAGCGCGCCGAGCACCGGCGCGGCGAGGAACTGGGTCGCGGCGAAGCTCGACACCAGCACGCCCATCCAGCCGGAGGCGCCGGCCGTGTCGCCGCCGGAGAGCTCGCGCACCAGGGCCGGCACGATCGGGATGATGAGCCCGATGCCGAGCGCGTCGACCGC
>JAKAZO010000062.1:0-3537 GCA_021815825.1 Pseudomonadota bacterium | reverse complement strand
TCGGCCTCGGCGTAGGGGGTGGCGCGCCAGGCCGGGCCCGGCAGCTCGTTCATGCCGCCGAGCAGGCCGCGCGGCGGTCGGCGGCGCAGCAGCACGCGCCCGGCATGGTCCTCGAGCCAGAAATGCACCCCGAAGCGGCGCGGCCGGGCGGCGCGCGCCGGCTTGTTCGGCAGCGCCTCGGCCAGCCCCCGCCGCGCCGCGGCGCAGTCCGCGCGGCACGGGCAGAGGGCGCAGCGCGGTGCCGCGGGGGTGCAGATCCCGGCGCCGAGATCGAACAGCGCCTGCGCCAGATCGCCCGCCCGGGTCCGCCCCGCCGCGGTCGCCGCGAGCGCGGACGCCGCCGCCTCGATCGCCGCGCGGGCCTGGTTCAGCGGTGCGGTGATGGCGGCGAGCCGGGTCAGGATGCGGGTGACATTGCCGTCCACCGGCACGGCGGGCCGGCCGAAGGCGATGGCGCCGACCGCGGCGGCGGTATAGGCGCCGATGCCGGGCAGCGCCCGCAGCGCCTCGATGCTGGTGGGAAACCCGCCGCGTTCCGCAACCGCGCGGGCGCAGGCGTGGAGGTTGCGGGCCCGCGCGTAGTAGCCGAGCCCGGCCCAGGCGGCCATCACCGCATCCGAGTCGGCGGCCGCCAGCGACTCGACGGTGGGGAATCGCGCCAGGAAGTTTTCGTAGTAGGGTCGCACCGCCGTCACCGTGGTCTGCTGCAGCATGATCTCGCTGAGCCAGACGCGGTAAGGGTCCTGGGTCGCGCCGGGTGCGGCGCGCCAGGGGAGGTCGCGGCGATGGCCGCCATACCAGTCGAGCAGTGCGGCCGCGATCGTCTCGGCCGCGAAGGGCAGGGGGCGCTGAGGCGCGGGACGGGTTGCGATGGCGGACACGGTCTCGGATATGGCTGCCACCAGCGGGCGCGGCAAGCGCGCGCCGGCGGAGCCTGCAGCGGCGGAGGAGCCACGGCACGTCTATGGGCCGCGCCCGCTGGCCGCGCTGCTGCCCGGAGTGACCCGCGCCGCCCTGCGCGGGCGTCACGCCGCGGCGACGACGCTGCGCCTGGACTGGGCGGGGATCGTCGGGCCGCAGCTGGCCGGCGAGACGGCGCCGCTCCGGCTCGCCTCCGGCACGCTGACGATCGCGTGTTCGGGGCCGATCGCGCTGGAATTGCAGCATCTCTCGACGGCGCTGAGCGAGCGCGTCAATCGCCATCTCGGGCGCGACGCGGTGCAGCGCCTGCGCTTCGTGCAGATGCCGCCGGCGGCCGCCCCGGCGCCGGCGCCGGCGATCGGCGCGAAGCGGGACCTGGCGGCGGCGGATGCGCGCGCCGCCGAAGCCGTCGCCGCGCTGCCGGACGGGCCGCTGCGCGACGCCCTGCTTGCCCTCGGCCGCGCCGTGCTGGCCGAGCAACCGCCCCCGCGCCGAAACGCTCGACGGCCCCATACAGCTTAGAGTAGAATACCATATATAGAGGAAATCATGCGGATTCTGCGTCGAACCCTACTATCTGTTGTAGCTTCAGCGCCTTTGCTGCCGCACTTCGCGTCGGCCGCGGATGCGCGACTCGGCCCGCGGACCTTCGGCAGCCCGGACGCCAAGGTGAAGGTGACGGAGTTCTTCTCCCTCACCTGCACCCATTGCGCCGCCTTCTCGCGCGAGACCATGCCGCAGGTGACGAAAGAGCTCATCGAGCCTGGCAAGCTGCAGATGATCTATCGCGATTTTCCGCTCGACCGGCTCGCGCTCGCCGCCGCCATGGTCGCCCGCGCCCTGCCCGCGGACCGCTACGAGCCGTTCGTCGCCGCCCTGTTCGCCAGCCAGGACCGCTGGGCCTTCAACCGCCAGGCGATGCCGATCGACGAGCTGCAGAAGATGGCCCTGCTCGCCGGCCTCTCGCGCGAGACCTTCGACGCCACCGTCAACGACGAGGCTTTCGCCAAGGAGATCCTGGCCGACCAGCAGGCCTCGGAGAAGCAGTTCGGCATCAACTCGACGCCGACCTTCGTCTGCAACGGCAAGGTCCGCGCCGGGGAGATGGGCTTCGACGCCTTCAGCAAGTTCATCGCCGAAGCGGCGGGCTGAGGCGCGCCGCGTGCCGGTCAGGTTCGCCCGTCTGCGCATCGCCGGGTTCAAGAGCTTCGCCGAGCCGGCGCAGCTCGAGATCCAGCCCGGCCTGACCGGCATCGTCGGCCCCAACGGCTGCGGCAAGTCCAATGTCGTCGAGGCGCTGCGCTGGGTGATGGGCGAGAGCTCGGCCCGCTCGCTGCGCGGGGACGAGATGGACGACGTCATCTTCGCCGGCACCGCGCACCGGGCCTCGCGCAATCTCGCCGAGGTGACGCTGGCGCTGGAGGACACTGCCGGGGTCGCGCCGCCGCCGCTGCACGAGGCGCCGGAGCTGGAAGTGTCACGGCGGATCGAGCGCGGCGGCGGCAGCGCCTACCGCGTCAATGGCCGCGAGGCGCGGGCCCGCGACGTGCAGACCCTGTTCGCCGATCTCGCCTCCGGCGCGCGCGCCTCGGCGATGGTCAGCCAGGGCCGCGTCGGCGCCCTGGTCAACGCGCGGCCGGATGATCGCCGCGCGATCCTGGAGGAGGCGGCCGGCATCACCGGGCTGCACGCGCGGCGCCACGAGGCCGAACTCAAGCTGCGCGCGGCGGAGACGAATCTCGCCCGGGCCGAGGATCTGCGCGGCCAGCTCGAATCCCAGCTGCAAGGGCTCAAGCGCCAGGCTCGCCAGGCCCATCGCTACCGCAATGTCGGCGCCGCCATCCGCGCCGCCGAGGCCGAACTGCTCGGGCTGCAGCAGGCCCGCGCCGCGGCCGCGCGGGCGCAGGCGCACGCGGCGGAGGCGGCGGCGCGGGCGCTGGTCTCGGCGCGGGAGGAAGCGGTGCACGCCGCGGCGGCGCTGGCGCAGGGCGGCGCCGGGGCCCTGCCGGCGCGGCGGGCGGCGGAGGCGGAAGCGCGCACCGCGCTCGAACGCCACCGCCTCGCCGAGGAGCGCATCGCCGAGGAGGAGACGCGGGCGCGGGCGGCGCTGGCGGCGGCACGGGCACGGCGCGAGCAGATCGAGCGCGACCTCGCCCATGCCCGCCAGATCGCCGCCGACGCCGAGGCCGCCGCCGCCCGGCTGGGACGCGAGGCGGTGGCGCTGGCCGAGGAGGACGCGGCGCACCCGGCGCGCCTGGCCGCGGCGGAGGCGGAGGCCGAGGCGGCGGTTTCGGCCCTGCGCGCGGCCGAGGCCGAGGCCGAGCGCGGCACCGAGACGGTCGCGCGGCTCGACGCCGAGACCCAGTCCCTCACCCGCGAACTGGCCGAGGCCGAAGCCCGCCATCGCCGCCAGAGCGAGCATCTCGCCCGGGCCGAGGCCGAGCGCGCGCGCGTCCAGATCATCCCGCCCGAGCGCCTCGCCGCCGCGGACGCGGAGCAGAACGCGGCGGAAGCCGCCCTCGGCGCGGCCCGCACCGCGCTCGCCGCCGCCGAGCAGGCGCGGCAGACGGCGCAGGCGGCGCTCGCCGCCGCGCGCGCCACCGCGTCCGCCGCCGG
>JAKAZO010000139.1 GCA_021815825.1 Pseudomonadota bacterium | reverse complement strand
CTGCCGACCACCGGGACGATCCGCCGCAGCGTCTCGCCGCCCCTGCCCGGCCCGGCGGCGCGGTTCCATATCGGGCTCGAGGCTCCGGCCGACCTCATCGCCGATCTCGAGCAGGCATTCAGCCGGCTGCGGTCTCGCTGAGGCGGGCACATTCGGTACAGAGGCCCTCAGCCTCGACGGTAGCGCGCGCGAGGCTGAACCCCCGCCCGGCCGCGGCGCGGGCGAGCGCGGCGCTGACCTCGGGGTCGTCGATCTCGGCGACATGGCCGCAGCCGCGGCAGATGAGGAATTGCGCCGGATGTCCGCCCTGGTCCTCCGCGCCGTGCTCCTCGGCGACGCAGCCGACGAAGGCGGCGAGCCGTTCGACGCGGTGCACAAGCCCGTGTTCGAGCAGGAACTCCAGCGCCCGGTAGACCGTCGGCGGCGCCGCGCCGGCCCGCGCCGCGCGCAGCCGATCGAGCAGATCATAGGCGCCGAGCGGTGCCTCGGCCTCCAGGATGAAGCCGAGCACGAGCCGGCGGATATCGGTCAGCCGCGCGCCGCGCCGGGCGCAGAGCGCGTCCGCCTGCCTGAGCCGGGTCTGCGTGCGGTGCGAGAACGCCGGCGGGTTGCCATCCTGATGCACCATGCCAGGATAGGCCATGATGGATGATCCCGCCACGCAGAGCCTGCTCGACCAGCTCCAGTTCGACGCCGCCGGCCTGGTCGCTGCCGTCGCCCAGCAGCATGACACCGGCGAGGTGCTGATGCTCGCCTGGATGAGCCGCGAGGCCGTGGCCGAGACGCTCGCCACCGGCCGGGTCTGCTATTTCAGCCGCAGCCGGGGGCGACTCTGGCGCAAGGGCGAGCGCTCCGGCCAGACCCAGCGGCTTGTGGACCTGCGGCTGGATTGCGACGGCGACGCGCTGCTGCTGCTGGTGGACCAGGAGGGGGTCGCCTGCCACACTGGCCGGCGCTCCTGCTTCTACCGCGCGGTGCGCGATGGGGCGCTGACCGAAATCGCCGCCCCGCTGGTGCCGCCCGAGGCCCTCTACGGATCGTGACCGATCCGGCTCTTGCCGAGCCCGGCTCCGGCGCGGCAGGGTTGCCCAGCAGCGTCACGCCCGACCCGATCGCACAACAGGAGGAAAAGCCGCAATGAAATCTGCCCCCTTTCCCGCCGCATGCCTGGCCCTGGGAGCGCTGGCCCTGGCAGCGCTGGCCCCGGCCGCCGGGGCGCAACCGCTGGAGCGGGCCCAGCCGGAGGAGGTCGGCATGTCCTCGGCCCGGCTCGAGCGCATCACGCAGGTGTTCAGCAAGGATATCGAGGCCGGGAAACTGCCCGGTGTCGTCATCATGGTCGCGCGCGAGGGCAAGCTCGTCTACTCCCAGAGCCTTGGCTACCGCGACAAGGCGGCCGGCGCGAAGATGACCGAGGACGCGATTTTCCGCGCCTATTCCATGACCAAGCCCTTCGTCGAGGTCGCCGCCGCGATGCTGATGGAGGAGGGCAAACTGCAGCTCACCGACCCGGTGAGCCGGTTCTTCCCCGAATTCCGGTCCCAATCCGTCAGCGTGCCGAGCCATAACGCGCTCGGCCAGCCCAGCTACACGCTGGTGCCGGCCGAGCGGGAGGCGACGGTGCAGGATCTGATGCGCCACACCGCCGGGCTCGCCTATGGCGAGATCACCGCCAATACCCTGGTCAAGCAGGCCTATCTCAAGTCGGGGCTGGTCAATCCGGCGATGGATTACGACGTCACCGGCCTGACGCCGGAAGAATTCGTCAAGCGGCTGGCCGCCGCGCCGCTCGCCTATCAACCCGGGACGGTGTGGGAATACAGCCTGGCGATCGACCTGCTCGGGCGCGTGGTGGAGAAGGCATCCGGCCAGCGGCTGGGCGATTTCCTCGCCGAGCGGCTGTTCCGCCCGCTGGGCATGGTCGATTCCGGCTTTTCCGTGCCGCAGGACAAGCTCGGCCGGCTGGCCGAACCCTTGGCCACCGACCCCGCCACCGGCGCGCCGATCCACCTGATCGACGTCTCCCACGTGCCGGCCGAGGATTCCGGCGGCGCTGGCAGCGTCTCGACCGCCGCGGACTATCTCCGCTTCGCCCAGATGCTGCTCAATGGCGGCCGGCTCGGCGATGCCGACATCCTCAGCCCGACGACGGTGGGGCTTATGACCGCGGACCATCTCGGCACCGCCATCCACCCGATCGTCGCCCCGAGCCAGTTGTTGATGGGTGTGCCAGGCTACACGTTCGGCCTCGGCTTCATGGTGCGCGAGCAGCCCGGCATCGCTGGCGTGCCCGGTTCACCCGGCGAGTTCATGTGGGCCGGCTACGCCGGGACCTTCTTCTGGGTCGAGCCGGCCGAGCATCTCGTCGCGGTGATGATGGACCAGGCGCCCGGCCCGAGCCGCGCTTCCTTCCGCCGGCAGTTGAAGCAACTCGTCGATCAGGCGATCGTCGAGTAGAATGGGCGTGCGGCGCGGCCCGAGCGGGCCGCGCCCACGAGAGGAACGGTGATGCGGGCAAACCTGGCGACCCTGGCCCTGGCGACCCTGGCCCTGGCGGGACCGCTCGGCGAGGGTGCGCCAGCATGGGCGGACCGGCTGGTGCGCGCGCCGTCCGTGCCGCAGCCGAAGGACGCGGGCGACCTCGTCGGCATGCTGGTCGAGAACACGCATGACCGAACGACGCCGCCCCGCCCGCTCACGTTCGGCCAGGAGTTCATCCCGGGCGAACTCTCACCGCAGGCGCATCTCGCGGCGCGCATCGACGCCAAGACGGTCGCCGTTCAGATGGATGTCAAGGCGACGCACCCGGACGGCTCGGTGCGCATGGCGATCCTCACCCTGCCGATGCCCGAGCAGCGCTCCGGGCACAAAACCGAAGTGATGCTGACCAAGGCGGCCGACGCCCCGCCCGGCGTGCCGGTGGCGCTGGAGGCGTTGACCGGCTACGGGCTCGCGGTCGATCTCACGCTGCACGAGGAAGGCGGTGCGACCCACCCGTTCCATGCCGATGTCGGCGCCCTGCTCGCCCGCGCGCTCGGCAGCGGCAAGCTCGCCTACTGGATGCACGGACCGCTGGCCAGCGAGGCGCGTGTGGAGGTGCCGGTGGAGCGGGCCTTCCGCCTGACCTTCGACGTCCGCGCCTACGCCGACGGCAGTGCCTATACGGACGTGCAGTTCAACAATGACATCGCCTTGCAGAAAGAAGGCGGCCCGGTCACCTACGACCTCGACATCACGGTGAAGGGTCAGAAGGCCTATCACACCGGGCCGATCAAGCAGTTTCAGTATCAGACCTGGCATCTGGAATACTGGAGCGCGGGCCGCCCGCACGTGAATTTCGTCCAGGACATCGCCCATCTGGAGCGGACCGGGGCGATCCAGACCTACGACCTGACGACGGGCGTCGATGGCCGCCTGATCGCCGAGGAGGCCAAGCAGATGGCCGGGCCGGGCTTCGGCGTGCTCGGCAATGCCGGCGTCGCCACCTACATGCCGATGACCGGCGGCCGGCCGGACATCGGGCCGACGACACGCGCCAACACGCTGTGGCTGATGACGCAGGACGACGCCGCCGCACGCTACGCCCTGGCGCAGTCCGATGCCGCCGGCAGCGTGCCGTGGCA
>JAKAZO010000061.1:9190-18157 GCA_021815825.1 Pseudomonadota bacterium | reverse complement strand
CTCGACATCGCGCTCTGGGACATTGCCGGCAAAGCGGCGGGCCTGCCGCTCTGCCGGCTGCTCGGGGCGGCGCCGCCGCTCGACGGGTTTGCCGCCTATGCCAGTCTGCTGCGCTATTCCGAGCCGAAGCTGGTGGGCGAGGCAGCGGCACGGGCGGCGGCGCAGGGCTATCGCCACATCAAGCTGCACGAGATCGACATCCCGCAGGTCGCGGCGGCACGCTCGGCCATCGGGCCGGACGTGCCCCTGATGCTCGATACCAACTGTCCGTGGACCGTGGCCGAGGCCATCGGCATGGCGAAGCGGCTGCGTCCCTTCGAGCTCACCTGGCTGGAGGAGCCGGTCTGGCCGCCGGAGGACCATGCCGGACTGGCACGGGTTCGGCGCGAGGGCGGCATCCCCATCGCCGCCGGGGAGAATGCCGCCGGGCTGCATGATTTCCGCGCCCAGTTCGCCGCCGGCGCGCTCGACATCGCCCAGCCCAGCGTGACCAAGATCGGCGGCATCACCGAGGTGCTGCGCATCGCCGCCCTGGCCGAGGCCAAGGGCGTGCGGATGGTGCCGCATTGTGCCTATTTCGGCGCCGGCTACCTCGCCTCGCTGCATCTGCAGGCGGCGTTGGCTCCGACCGCGCCGTTCGAGCATCTGTTCCTCGATCTCGAGGCCAGCCCGTACCACGAGCTCGTGCAGGCTCCAGGCGGCCGGGCCAGGATGCCAGACGGGCCCGGACTTGGCCGCGACCCCGATGCCGCGGTGCTCGCCCGGTTCGCGCTCAGCCCGCCGGTGACGTTGCGGGCGTAGCGGGCGCGGCCGGCAGCCAGACGCTGAAGCGCGCGCCCTTGCCCTCGTCACTGCTGATGATGAGCTGGCCGCGGTGGCGGTTGACGATGTGTTTGACGATGGCGAGCCCCAGCCCGGTGCCGCCGGCCGTGCGCGAGCGCCCCTTGTCCACCCGGTAGAAGCGCTCGGTGAGCCGCGGCAGATGCGTGCGCGGAATGCCGGGGCCATCGTCGCTCACCGTCAGGACGACACCTGGACGTGCCGGCCAGACATCGCCCGGCGTGGCCGGCGCGAGGACGAGGCGCACTTGTCCGCCCTCGTTGCCGTATTTCACCGCGTTATCGAGCAGGTTCTGCAGCACCTGGGCAAGCTGATCGGCGTCCCCGGTCACCGGCGGGCAGGCTGGATCGACGGTCCGCTCGATGCGCATGCGCCGGGCGGCGAGCCGCGGCTCGAACCCCGCCTCGACACGCTCCGCGAGGCTGGCGAGATCGACCCGGTCGGACGGCACCTGATGCTCCACCAGCTCCACACGCGACAGGTTGAGCAGATCGTCGATGAGCCGGTTCATGCGCTCGGCCTGCTCGGCCATGATGCCGAGGAAGCGCCGCTGGGCGGCGGGATCGTCGGCGGCCGGACCGCGCAGCGTGTCGATGAAGCCGATCAGGCTGGCCAGCGGCGTGCGCAGCTCATGGCTGGCGTTGGCGACGAAATCGACCCGCGTGCGCTCCGCCGCCCGCTCGCGCGTGCGGTCGGAGAGCGCGATCAGGGTTCGCGGCCCCACTTCGTCCTCCGGCAGGCCGATCACCGTGGCCTCGAATTCGCGTGCGATCGGCACGGTGAGGGCGAGGGCGACGCGCTGGGCCGGCACGTCGGCCCCGACCCGCTCGATGGCGGCGCGCAATATGGGCTGGCGCAGCAGCGCGGCGAGGTCGGCGCCGAGCACGGCGCGGGCGGCGGGGTTGGTGCGCTGCACCGAGCGGTCCGCGCCGAGCAGGATGAGCGGGTCCGGCTGGCGCTCGATGATCGCCTCGATCCCCTCCATCTCGCGCGCGGCGCGGGCGGCACGCCCTTCCAGGCCGCGCGCCAGCCGCAGCACGGCGCGCACCAGCCCGCCATGGCCCGGCAGCCACAATCGGGAGGCAGCGGCGTGGAACCCGGCCTCGTCGTCCGCGGCGAGGCTGCGGACCGCCAGCAGCAGCCGATCGACATCCGCGTTCCAGAGCAGCGCCAGGGCCAGGGCCGCGCCGGCGACGACGGCGATCGCGATCGCCGCGGGCAACGGGGGCACGCGGTGCAGCAATGCGAGCAGTGCCAGGACGAGGATACCCGGCGCGCCGATGGCGGCAGCGATTCCGGCGGCGCGCATGGCGGCTCCGCGCGCTTCAGGTGCCGGGGGCGGCGAGCGTTCGGGGAGCCTTGTCGACGAGCGCGCTGCCGCCGCGCTTGAGTTCGAAAATGGCCAATCCGCGATGCACGTGCCCATCGGGGGTGAGCGCCAGCGGCCCGTCGGCACCGGCAAACCCGTTGCTGCGGGTCAGCGAGGCGTTCGAGAACCGTCCCTCCTGCGCCAGCACCCGCGCGATCGCCGCCGCGTCGAAGGCGAGGTCCGCCAGGCCGGGGGGCGTGGCGCCGAATTTCTCCTGATAGGCGTCGACGAACCCGGCCCGGTAGTCCGGATCCGGCGCGGCATACCAGGCGCCGGCCAGGGCGCGCGTCGCCGCGGCGCGCGTCGCCGGGTCGGCCCACAGCGCCGGGCCGAGAAACCGCACTTGCGGCGCGGCGACGTCGTAATAGGCCAGAAGCGAGGAAAGCTCGTCGAGTTCCTCGCCGGTGTCGGCCAGCAGCAGCGCATCGAAGGGTGGCGGCGGCACCGAGGCTCGCGCCAGGTCGCGCGCTTCCTGGCGGCCCTCGGCGTCGTGCCGGGCGCGGGCCGCGCGCAGCTTCGCGTCCAGCGGGCCACGGCGGGCCGCGTAGTCGGCGAGCTCCTTGACCACCGGGGTCATCGCCCGCATGCCGGGCTCGTGCAGCCGAACGACCGGCGCCGGGGCCCCGCTCGAAGCCGCCGCGGCAAGCAGCGCCTCGCGCATGGCGCGGCCGAACTCGTTGGCCGGCAGCAATGCGGCGAACCGCGACCGCCCGTCCGATCGGGCGGCAACGACGAGGCGCCGCACCTGCTCGGCCGGCGTCAGGCCGAGCGTCCACACGCCCGGGCGGGCCTGGGCGGGATCGCTGGTGAAGGCCAGCACCGGCACGTCCGCCCGGCGCGCCACCGGGGCGACGGCGCCGGTCTCGGCGGCGGTCAGCGGACCGAGCACGATCCGTGCGCCGGCGCTGATCGCCTGGCCCGCCGCCGCGGCGGCCCCGGCCGGGGTGCCGCCGGTGTCGCGGACATCGAGCCCGGCCGTGCTGCCTCCCAGCGCCAGTTCAGCCGCCTGCCGCATCGCCGCCCCGCGCGCGGCGTTCGGCCCCGAGAGCGGCAGCAGCAAGGCGATCTGTCCCGTCTCCACCGGCACGGCCGCGCTCCCGGTGGCAGGCTTCAAACGCGTCGGGGTGCCGTAGAAGGAGGGCGCGCTCGACGGCGCCGGCCCGGAGACCGCGCAGCCGGCGAGTGCTAGCATCGAGACCAGGAACAGCCATGCCCGAACGCCCATCCGATGACGACTCCCCTACCCCCGGGTCTCCTGACCTCGGGTCTCCTGACCTCGGGTCTCCTGACCCTGGGCGGGGACGCTGCTCCCTGCCCACCGGTCTTGTGCTGGTTTCCACGCCAATCGGCAATCTTGGCGACATGACATCGCGGGCACGCGCGGTGCTGGAATCCGCCGACCTGGTGCTGTGCGAGGATACCCGCACGACGGGCCGCCTGTGCGCGGCCTTCGGTATCCACGCCAGGCTCCGGGCGCTGCACGAGCACAACGAGGAGCAGAGCCTGCCGCGTCTGCTCGCCCTGCTCCGGGCTGGCCGCCGGCTCGCCCTGGTATCGGACGCCGGCACGCCGCTGCTCTCCGATCCCGGCTACAGGCTGGTGCGCGCGGCCATCGCGGCGGGGCTGCCGGTCGGCGCCGTGCCAGGGGCGAATGCCGCGCTGACCGCGCTGGTGCTCTCCGGCCTGCCGCCCCATCCGTTCCTGTTCCTGGGTTTTCCCCCGACCCGGGCCGCCGCGCGCCAGGCCGCTTTCGCGCAGCTGCGCGGGGTCGAACGAGCGGGCCTCACGGCCAGCCTGATCTGGCACGAGGCGCCGCACCGCCTCGCCGACACTCTGGCCGACCTGGCCGCCGCCTTCGGCCCGCGCCCGGCGGCGGTGGCCCGGGAGATGACCAAGCGCTTCGAGGAGGTCCGCCGCGGCACGCTCACCGACCTTGCTGCCCACTACGCGCAGAGCCCGCCACGCGGCGAGGTGACCCTGGTCGTTGGACCGGCGCCGGCGGAGACAGCGAGCGAGGTGGACCTCGACGCCGAACTGCGCGCGGCACTGGGGGTGCACCGGCTCAAGGACGCCGTCGCCCTGGTGGCGGCCAGCACCGGCCTGCCACGCCGGGCGGTGTATGCCCATGCGCTGGCGCTGCGCGCCAGGGACACCGAGCCCTGAGGCGCGTCGATGGACCGGCGCGTCGCCTGGACCCGCGTGCCAGCGGCTCGTTCGAGCAGGCTCCCTTTGTCGCCGCCGCTGGTCTAGTCTGCCGTCAAAGGCCGCTCATCGACGGGGGGACGTACCATGCAGCTCACACCGGCCCAGCTCGCCCAGTTCCACAGTGAGGGATTCCTCTTTCTGCCGGAGGTCTTCACGCCCCAGGAGATCGCTGTTCTGCGGGCGGAGGCGGACGCGCTCTACCGCTCCGACCGGCCGGAAATCTGGCGCGAGAAATCGGGTGCGCCGCGCACCGCGTTCGCCGCGCACACCTATAACGAGGCGTTCCGCCTTCTCGGCGCCGACCCGCGCCTGATCACGCCGGTCGAGCAGGTGTTCGGCGAGCGCCTCTACATGCACCAGTTCAAGATCAACGCGAAGGCCGCCTTCGACGGCGAGGTCTGGCAGTGGCACCAGGATTACGGCACCTGGCAGCGCGACGATGGCATGCCGGAACCACGGGCGATGAACATCGCCGTGTTCCTGGACACCGTGATGCCGATCAACGGACCACTCATGCTGGTGCCGCGCAGCCACCGCCACGGCACGCTGGCCGCGGGCCACGACGTCGCGACGACCTCCTACCCGCTCTGGACGCTCGACCACGACACGGTCCGCCACCTCGTCGCCGAAGGCGGCATCGTCGCGCCGACCGGGGAGCCGGGCGGCGTGCTCATGTTCCATGGGAATCTGGTGCATGGCTCGGCGGGCAACATCACCCCGTATCCGCGCAAGATCGTCTATCTCACGCTGAACGCGGTTTCCAACTTCATCCGCACGCCGACACGCCCGGCCTGGATCGCGCATCGCGATTTCACGCCGATCGAACCGGTGGCGCCCGGCGCGCTGGCGGATTACGCCCGCCACGATCGCGTCGCTGCCGAATAGGAGTGCGGGGATGAATCTCTTTCGCCGGCTCGCCGAGCGGCACGCGGCCGGCCGGCCTGTGCGCGTCGGCCTCATCGGCGCGGGCAAGTTCGGCGCCATGTTCCTTGCCCAGGTACCGACCACGCCGGGCCTGGACGTCAGCGCCATCGCCGATCTCGCTCCCGAACGCGCGCGCGCCGCCTGCCGCGAGGTCGGCTGGGAAGAGGCGCGCATCGCGGCGACTCGCTTCGTCGAAGACGGCACCGCCCTCGCCGCGCGCGATGATGTCGAGGTGGTGGTCGAAGCGACCGGCAATCCCACCGCCGGCATCACCCACGCCCGGGCGGCGATCGCCGCGGGCAAGCATATCGTGATGGTGAATGTCGAGGCGGACGTGCTGGCCGGTCCGCTGCTCGCAGCGGAGGCCCGCGCCGCTGGCGTCGTCTACTCGCTGGCCTATGGCGATCAGCCGGCGCTGACGGCGGAGCTGGTGGACTGGGCCCGAGCCTGCGGCTTTTCCGTCGTCGCCGCCGGCAAGGGGACGAAATACCTGCCGCTCTATCACGCCGTCACGCCCGACGACGTCTGGAGCCATTACGGCCTGACGCCGGCGGAGGCGCGCGCGGCGGGGATGAACCCGCAGATGTTCAACTCCTTCCTGGATGGCACCAAGTCCGCCATCGAGATGGCAGCGATCGCCAACACCACCGGCCTCGATGTGCCGGAGGACGGGCTCGGCTTTCCCGCCTGCGGTGTCGACGATCTGCCGCTCCTCCTGCGTCCGCGCGCCGCGGGCGGCGTGCTGCAGCGTGCCGGCATGGTCGAGGTCGTGTCCTCGCTCGAGCGCGACGGCCGGCCCGTGTTCCGTGATCTGCGCTGGGGCGTCTATGTCGTCATCGAGGCGCCGACGCCATACGCGGCCGCCTGCTTCCGCCAGTACGGGCTGCGGACGGACCCGAGCGGGCGCTACGCCGCGATGTACAAGCCCTTCCACCTGATCGGGCTGGAGCTGAACGTCTCCATTCTCAGCGCCGCGCTGCGCGGCGAGCCGACCGGTCAGCCGACGGGCTTCCGCGGTGACGCAGTCGCGGTGGCCAAGCGCGCGCTGCGCGCCGGTGAGCGGCTGGATGGCGAGGGCGGCTACACGGTGTGGGGCAAGCTGCTGCCCGCCGAACGAAGCCTGGCGCTGGGCGCGCTGCCGATCGGACTGGCACACCAGGTGCCGCTGATCCGCGACGTCGAAGCCGGCGCCATCCTGCGCTGGAGCGACGTCGAAACCCCGACCGGTCCCGCCGCCGCGGCGCGGCGCGACATGGAGCGGGCCGCACGCTGACCGAGGCTCAGAAAGCGCCCATTCCGGCGATGGCGCCGAACACGCCGAGGCCGGACGTCAGCGCCGCGATGGCGACGACGAGCCAGAGATACCACCCGCGCAGGCGCCGCTGCGGCGGCAGGGCACGGATCGCGAGCGCGATCAGGAACCCGAGCACCAGCGGCAGCAGCAGCGCGTTCATCGCCTCGACGCCGATATTGAGCGCCACCAGGTCCGGCACGACCAGCACCAGCACCGCGCCGGCGGCAGCGCAGCCCGCGTAGGCAGTGTAGAACCAGGGCGCCCGGGACGGGTGCAGCTCCAGCGAGTGGCGGAACCCGGTGACCTCGCCAATGCCCCAGGCGAGTGCGAGCGATACGACGACGGCGGCCACCATGCCGGCGCCGAGAACGCCGACGCCGAAGACCACCCGCGCCATCGCGGCGCCGAGGAAGGGCGTGAGAGCGGTGCTGATATCGCCCACCGTCGCCAGACTGGCTTGCGGTGCGGCGCGCCCGATCGTGGCGGCGGCGGCGACCAGAATCGCCGCCATGATCAACTGGGTCAGCACCGAGCCCAGCGCCGTGTCCAGCCGCGCGGCGACGAAATGCTCGGCCCGCAGCCGTTTATCGGCGATGGCGGACTGCTGGTAGAAGATCATCCATGGCATGATGACGGCGCCGATATTGGCCGCGACCAGATAGAGATAGTCCCTGTTGGCGTAGGGAATGCTGACCGACTCACGCGCCATCGCCGCCGGATCGGGATGCGCCGCCCAGGCGACGAAGAAGAACGCGAGTTCGAACAGGCCCAGGATGATCGCGACCCGCTCCACCCGCCGATAGGAGCCTGTGAGCACCACCGCCACCAAGGCAGCGACCGAGAGCGCCAGGCTGATCGGCCGGGCGATGCCGAACAGCTCACCGACCGCGGCGACGCCGGAGAACTCCGTGACCAGCGCACCGAGCACGGCGACGGCCAGCCCAGCGACCGAGACCCAGGCCCAGATCCGGCCGAACGTGTCGCGGATCAGCTCGCCATGGCCACGGCCCGTGAACACGCCGAGCCGCACCGTGAGCTCCTGCACGACATAGAGAATCGGGATCAGTACCAGTTGCAGGCCAAGCAGGCGGTAGCCCCATTGTACCCCGCTCTGCGCCGCGGTGACGACGCTGCCGACCTCGGTGTCGGCGAGCATGACGACGAAGCCCGGGCCGGCGACGGCGAGAAATTGTCGGATAGCCGAGCCCGATCCGGGCGGCGCCGCGGCGGCTTGCGAGGAGGTCGTCGGCATGCGGTCGCGCTCCATGCTGGGTTGGTTCTCCCGGGGTCTTTATTGCGAGTAATTCGCAATAGCAAGGCTTGCCCGCAACCCTCGCCCATTCCAAGGCCGGCGGCATTGATTTGCCTCAAAGCCTGGTTGAGAAAGCGGGCGCCGGCGGCCCCGGCGAAGGAGTGCGCCATGCCCGACCTGACCCTGCACAACAGCTTCTCCCGCCGGCGCGAACGCTTCGAGCCGCTGGATGCCTCCCATGTGCGGGTCTATGTCTGCGGGCCGACCGTCTACGATCGTCCACACATCGGCAACGCCCGCCCGGCGGTGGTGTTCGACGTGCTGGTGCGGCTGCTGCGGCGGCTCTATCCGCGCGTCACCTATGTCCGCAACATCACCGACGTGGACGACAAGATCAACGCCCGCGCCGCCGAGTCCGGCGAGCCGATTTCCGCCATCACGGCACGCACCACCGCCGAGTACGAGGCGGACATGGCGGCACTCGGCGTCTTGCCGCCCGATGTGGAACCGCGCGCAACCGGCCACATCGCGGCGATGATCGTGTTGATCGAACGGCTGATCGCCGGCGGCCACGCCTACGCCGCGGACGGGCACGTGCTGTTTTCGGTCGCGAGCTTTGCCGACTATGGCCGCCTCTCCGGCCGCAGTCCCGACGAGCTTCTCGCCGGCGCCCGCGTCGAGGTCGCGCCCTACAAGCGCGATGCGGGGGATTTCGTGCTGTGGAAGCCGTCCACGCCCGATCTGCCCGGCTGGGAGAGCCCGTGGGGACGCGGGCGGCCAGGCTGGCACATCGAGTGCAGCGCGATGTCGCACGAATATCTCGGCGAGAGTTTCGACATCCATGGCGGCGGCGGCGATCTTCTGTTCCCGCACCATGAGAACGAGCGCGCCCAGAGCCTGTGCGCGTTCCCGGGCAGCCGCTTCGCGCACTACTGGGTGCACAACGGCATGGTGCAGGTGAACGGGCAAAAAATGTCCAAGAGCCTCGGCAACGTGCTGCTCGTCGGCGACATCAAGCCACCCGAGGCAGTCCGGCTCGTGCTGCTGCGCACGCATTATCGGGGCGTTCTCGATTTCTCCGAC
>JAKAZO010000061.1:0-9090 GCA_021815825.1 Pseudomonadota bacterium | reverse complement strand
TCGCGCCAATCGATCCGAGCCCGGTCGTCATTCTCGTCCGCCCGCAACTGGCGGAAAATATCGGCGCGGTCGCGCGCGCCATGGCCAATGGCGGGCTGTTCCATCTGCGCCTCGTCGCCCCGCGCGATGGCTGGCCGCAGGAACGCGCCTGGCGCACGGCCTCGGGCGCCGACCGCATCCTCGATGCGGCGACGGTGCATGCGGGCGTTGCGGATGCCGTCGCCGATTTGCACCGCGTCTTCGCCACCTGTCCGCGTCCGCGCCACATCATCAAGCCGCTGCTCACCGCCCGCGGAGCGGCGGCCGAACTCCGTGCCATCGGCGCGCGTGGACTGGGCTGCGGCATCCTGTTCGGCCCCGAGCGCGCCGGGCTGGACAATGACGACATCGCCACCGCGGACACGCTCGTGCGCTACCCGCTCAACCCTGCGTTCGCCTCGCTCAACCTGGCGCAGGCGGTGATGGTGATGGCCTATGAATGGTGGGTGGCGGCGGACGAGACCGCGCCACGCCGGCTGCTGACCCACAAGACCCGGATCGCGACCAAGGGCGAATTGGAGAATTTCCTCGGCCACCTGGTCGAGGAACTCGATGCCTGCGGCTTCCTGCGCAACCTGCCCAAGCGCCCTGGCATGGTGCGCAACCTGCGCCACTTCTTCGAGCGCGGCGAGGTGACCGAGCAGGAGTTGCGCACGCTGCACGGCGTGGTCACCGAACTCGCGCTCGGCCGGCGCCAGCGCGGCCGCGACGAACCAGGTGATTTCACGGACTGATTGAGCCGCTGCCTTCCGTCGGCATCGAGCCGCCGGCCAGTTACTGCTTCTCGACCTGGCTGAATTCGAGATCGACCGGGGTCGAGCGGCCGAAGATCGAAACGCTCACCTTGAGCCGCCCCTTCTCCTCGTCCACTTCCTCGACCATGCCGATGAAACTGGTGAAGGGGCCGTCGGCGACGCGGACCTGCTCGCCGACCTCGAACATCACCGCCGGACGCGGCCGCTCCACGCCCTCACGGCTCTGCTTGATGATCCGCTCGGCCTCCGCCTCGCTGATCGGCGAGGGGCGCGTCTTGCTGCCGAGAAAGCCGGTGACCTTGGGCGTGTCCTTGACCAGGTGCCAAGTATCGTCCGTCAGCTCCATGCGCACCAGCACGTAGCCGGGGAAGAATTTGCGCTCGGAGCTGACCTTCTGGCCGCGGCGCATCTCCAGCACTTCCTCGGCCGGCACCAGAACCTCGTCGATCGCGTCGGAGAGCCCCTTCTGGGCTGCCAGTTCCTTCAGCTGTTGGGCGATCTTCTTCTCGAAGCCCGAATAGACGTGGACGACGTACCAACGCTTGGCCATGCAGGTTCCTCGTACCTCAGACGCTGCCGGCGAACAGGGCCCGCACGCCGAGCGCCACGACCTGGTCGATCGCCAGGAAGAACAGCGCCGCCAGCGCCACCATGGCAAAGACCAGCCCGGTGGTGATCATCGTCTCCCGCCGCGTCGGCCAAGTGACCTTCGCCACCTCGCTGCGCACCTCGCGGACGAATTTCGTCGGATTGATCGCCACGCCTTGCCTGATCCCCAGATGAGAGTTGCCGGGACGAACTGCCCCGCCCGAAAGCGTCCTGGCAGGGGTGGAGGGTCTCGAACCCCCAACCTCCGGTTTTGGAGACCGGCGCTCTAGCCAATTGAGCTACACCCCTGCGCCCGGAGACGCCAAGGGCCGCTACACACAATGCAGGGGCTTGATTGTCAAGGGCCGGCTGGCCAGGCCTCGCGCTCAGGCCGCCGCTTCGACGAGTTGGAACGCCTGCCGGCGCAGCAGCTCCCGGTAGGGACCCGCCACCGCCTCCAGCGACAGCGGAGCGCCATCCTGGATCACGTGCCCGGACTGCATCACCACGATGCGATCGAAATTCTTCAGCGTCGCCAGACGGTGCGCCACCGCGATCACCGTCCGCCCGGTCATCAGCCGGTCCAGCGCATCCTGCACCGCGTGCTCCGATTCGCTGTCGAGCGCCGAGGTCGCCTCGTCGAGCAGCAGGATCGGGGCGTCGCGCAGGAAGGCCCGCGCGATCGCCAGCCGCTGGCGCTGGCCGCCGGAGAGCTTCACCCCACGGTCGCCGACGAGGGTATCGAAGCCCTCCGGCAGGGCGCGGATAAAGTCGAGACAATGCGCCGCCTCCGCCGCTGCCATCACCTCGGCGTCGGTGGCCTCCGGCCGGCCGTAGCGGATGTTCTCGGTCACCGAGCGATGGAACAGCATCACATCCTGCGGCACCACCGCGATCGCCGCCCGCAGGCTCTCCTCGGTGATCGCGGCGATATCCTCCCCGTCGATCAGGATCTGCCCCGCCTGGATACTGCGCTGGCGCTGCAGCAGCGCGAGCACGGTAGACTTGCCGGACCCCGAGCGCCCGACGAGGCCAACCCGCGTACCCGGCGCAATGTTCAGATTGAACCCGTCCAGAACCCGCGCGCCGTCCGGATAGGAGAAGCCGACATCGCGGAACTCGACCCGGCCGCGCGCCGCCGGCAGGCCATGGGCCCCGACCGCATCGGGCAACTCGTGGGCGATGAGCAGGGTGGCGAGTGCCTCTTCGAGCCGCGCCACGTGCTGCACCATGTCGACCAGCGCCACCGCGAGATCGCGCGTGCCGTGCAGGATGGTGAAGCCAAGCGTGGTGACGAGCACGACATCGCCGGTGCTCGCCAGCCCGCGCTGCCACAGGCTGAGCACCCAGACGAGCAGCCCGGCGGTCAGCAGCGCCGTCGCCACCGCGTGCAGCAGCCGCAGCCTCTCCAGATAGCGCAGGCTGGCGCCGCGCGCATGCATCTCGCGCGCCACCCGTCCGCCGAACCGGGCGCGCTCGCGCAGCGCCGCGCCGAACGCCCGGACGACGGCAATGTTGGTGATGACATCGACGAGTTCGCCGTCGACCGCGGCGGCATCCGCGGCATAGTCCTGATGCAGCGTCCGCCCGGCGGCGGCCAGGCGCATCAGCACCAGCCCGAGCGCGAGCGAAATCCCTACCAGTACCAGGGCCATCACCGGATCGACGCCGGCGAGGAAGCCGATGGAGAGGACTACGGCGAGGCAAGGCGGCAGCACGTTCCAGGTAAAGGTGCTCTCGACGGTGTAGATCGCATTGGCCGTCGCCGTGATGCGGCCGGCGAGCGTGCCCGGAAGGCGCTCGGCGAAATAGGACGGCGCGTGGCCGAGCAGGTGCGCAAACAGGAGCCGCCGGACATCACCGGTGACGGCGACGAACGCGTGCGCCGCCGTCCAGCCGCCGATGCGCCAGGTCATGTTGTCAGCGCCGATCAGCCCGGCGAGAAGCGCAAAGGCGCCCCAGAGATGCGCCACGTCGCGCGTCGAGAGCACGTCGACCAGGTGCTTGACCGCGTATTGCGAGCCGACCGAGAAGGCGACGGCGGCGATCACCGAGCCGAGCACGATCGCGTGCGAGGGTGCATGGCGGAGCACCTGGGCGAGAATGAAGCCCAGCGGTCGGTGGGCGAAGCGCACGACATCGTCGGCCGGGTTGGCGAGGCGCAGCACGGGACGGGCCCGATCGGACATCGCGGTCATGCTCCTGTATCGCGGCTGGCCCGACGCACCACGGGTATTCCGCCGCAGCTGAAAAGAGCCCCGAATTTGCGGCGGCACTAAGGCGGACTCTGCCCAACATTCGCCGCCATCGCGCGCTTTATAGGTCGTATCGGCCCCGGCAAGCGGGCCCCCAGCGAGGACCTTCCACGCCCATGCGCATTGCCCAGATTTCCCCGCTCTACGAGGCGGTCCCCCCGAAGCTCTATGGCGGCACGGAGCGCGTGGTCGCCTACCTGACCGATGAGCTGGTGGCGCTCGGCCACGATGTCACGCTGTTTGCCAGCGGCGATTCCATCACCTCGGCGAAGCTCCATCCGGCCTGGCCGCAGGCGCTGCGGCTCGACCCGTCGATCCGCGACCCGATCGCGCCGCACATCCTGCTGATGGAGACGGTGCGCCGCCACGCCGGCGAGTTCGACGTGCTGCACTTCCACAACGACTACCTGCCCTGGCCGCTGTTCAGCCGCCAGGAGACCCCGTGGGTGAACACCATGCACGGGCGGCTGGACCTGCCGGAGTTCCAGCAGATCGCCGCCGCCTTCCCCGAGGTTCCGCTGGTATCGATCTCCAACTCCCAGCGCCTCCCGGTGCCGCATTCGAACTTCGTCGCGACCGTCCTCCACGGGCTGCCGGAGCGCCTGCTCACGCCGCAGCCGGATGTCACCCCCTCCTACCTCGCCTTCCTCGGCCGCATCTCGCCGGAGAAGGGGCCGGACCGCGCCATTCGCATCGCACGCCGCGCCGGCATCCCGCTGAAGATCGCCGCCAAGGTGGACAATGCCGACCGCGATTACTTCGAGGCCGTGATCCGCCCGATGCTGGCCGAGCCCGGCGTGGAGATGATCGGTGAGATCAACGAGGCGCAGAAGCCGGGCTTCCTCTCCGGGGCGCTGGCGCTGCTGATGCCGATCGAATGGCCGGAGCCGTTCGGCCTCGTCATGATCGAGGCGATGGCGTGCGGCACGCCGGTGATCGCCTTCAACTATGGCTCGGTGCCCGAGGTCATGGATGACGGCATCTCCGGCTACATCGTCAGGAACGAGGACGAGGCGGTCACCGCCCTCGGCCGGCTCGGCGCGCTCGATCGCGGCCGCGTCCGCGCCCAGTTCGAGGCCCGCTTCACCGCGCGCCGCATGGCCGAGGACTATCTCGCCCTCTACGCCCGCCTCGCCGAAGCCCAGCGCCCGGCGCTGCGGCTGATCGGCTGATCGGCTAACCGGATCGTGCGCCCTGGGGCGCACGATTTCTTCACCGGAAGATGCCATCGTTCCTGGATCGGGGGGGGCCGATCCCGATCCAGGAGACGCCTATGGACTCGACGTTCGCCGAAGATCTTGCGTTCTTTCGTATCGATCCAGAAACCTGTACGACGCTGCGTGCGCTCTGGCCGATGATCGAGCCGGAACTGCCGGCGATGCTGGATCGGCTCTACGCCCACATCCTGGCCAATCCGGCGCTGAAGGCGATGTTCGCCAGCGAGACCGACGTCGCCGGCGCCCAGAAGGCCCAGGCCGCACATTGGGCGCGCCTTTTCAGTGGCCGGTATGACGATGGCTATTCCGCCTCGGTGCGGCGCATCGCCGTGACGCATGCCCGCATCGGGCTGGAACCCCGATGGTATATCGGCGCCTATCTCGTGACGCTCGAGGATCTGCACGCGCTCGTGGCGCGCCGCCTCTCCGGGCGCTTCGGCACCGGCACCGCACGGCTCGAAGCGGCGCTGCGGGCGCTGGACCGCGCCGTGCTGCTGGACCTGCAGCTCGTCGTCAGCTCCTACCTGGCGGAGAACGAGGCCAGCTTCCGTCGTCGCCTCGCCGAACTGGCGGAAGGCTTCGATGCCGCACTCGGCGGGTTCCTGCGCAACGTCCATGACCAGGCGAAGACGCTGCGCGGCGGTGGGCAGGCGCTGCTTTCGCACGCCGAACGCGGCACCAGAGAGGCCGGCGCGCTCGCCAGCGGCGCCGAGCAGTCCTCGGTGAACATGCAGACAGTCGCCAGCGCGGTCGAGGAGATCACCGCCTCGATCGGCGAGATCACCCGCCAGATGCAGCAGGCCGGGCGCATCACCGCGGCTGCGGTCGGCACGGTGGAGCGGGCCGATGGCGTGGTGCGCGAGCTCAATCAGGCCGCCGGACGCATCGGCGAGGTCGTCGGGCTGATCCAGACGATCGCCGGACAAACCAATCTGCTCGCTCTCAACGCCACGATCGAGGCGGCGCGCGCTGGGGATGCCGGCAAGGGGTTCGCCGTCGTCGCCGGCGAAGTGAAGAGCCTCTCGGGCCAGACGGCGCGCGCCACCGAGGACATCCGCCAGCAGGTCGCCGCCGTGCAGCACGTCGTTGCCCAGATCGCCGAGGCGATGGGGGAGATCGGCGCCGCCGTCGGTGAGATCCAGCAGGCCACGGCCGGGATCGCGGGGGCCGTGGAGGAGCAGAGCGCCGTTACCCAGGAGATCAGCCGCAGCGTTGCGAACGCTGCGGCGGGCACCGAGACCATCACCGCCAGCGCCCGGACCGTCGCCGACGTCGCCGCCGAGACGGCCCGCAGCGCCGGCACCGTCGCCGACGCGTCGAACGGCCTGGAGGCGACGGCCAGCGACCTGCAGGAAAAATCGGCCCTCTTCATCGACCGTATCCGCCACGCGGACCGCCGCCAGGAGAGCCGCTCTCCCGCTGATATCCCAGCGATACTCGAGGCCGGCCAGCACCGCATCGAGGTCTGGCTGAGCAACGTCTCAGCGAACGGGGCCGGCCTGCGTGGCAGCGGCAACGCGGTCCGCGACGGGCAGGAGGTGACGCTCACCGCGCTCGGCTTCACGCTGCCGGCCCGCGTCGTTGGTAGCTCGCCGCGTTCGATCAACCTGGCCTTTGTCCGGGCCGGAGAGGGCGCGGCGCTGCAGCGCGCGATGGAGCGCCAAGCCCGCGCCGCCTGAGCTCGGAGGAAAGGTGCCGGACCTTCTTCACAGGTCCGGCACCGCGATCAGATGTAGTGCTCGGCGAGCGGCGCAAAGCCGTTGAAGCCCTGGCTGGCATAGGAGCTCACATAGGCGCCGGTGGCATGCACCTGAACGCGCTCACCGCAGGCGAGGCTCAACGGCAGACGATAATTGGCGCGCTCGTAGAGGATGTCCGCGCCGTCGCAGGTCGGCCCGGCGATGGCAACCGGCCCGGTCTCGTCGTCGTCGTGGGTCGTGGTGATACGATATTTGATCGCCTCGCCCTCGGTCTCGGCCAGGCCGCCGAAGCGGCCGATATCGAGATAGACCCAGCGCACCGGATCGGTCTTCGAGCGGCGGCTGACCAGCACGACCTCGGCCGCGACGACGCCGGCATCGCCGACGATGAAGCGCCCCGGCTCGACCACGATCTCCGGCAGCGCATTGCCGAAATTCCGCGCGATGGCGTTGCCGATGGCGAGCCCGAAGCGATCGATGCCCGGGACCTCGTCGCGGTATGCGACGGGAAAGCCGCCACCGAGATTGACCATGCGGACATTCACGCCCCGCTCACGCAAATCCGTGAACAGCATGGCCACGCGCCCGATCGCGGCGTCATAAGCGGCGGTGTCGGTCTGCTGGCTGCCGACATGGAACGACAGGCCATAGGGATCGAGACCGAGCGAGGCCGCTTGCAGCATGAGCTCGCGCGCGCTCTCCATGGTCGTGCCGAACTTGCGCGACAGCGGCCAGTCCGCGCCGGCATTTTCCACCAAAAGCCGGCAATAGACCCGCCGGCCCGGCGCGTGGCGCGCGATCTTGGTCAGTTCCTCGGCGGAATCGAAGGCATAGACCGGCACGCCCGCCTCGTGGGCGCGCGCGATCGCGGTGCTCTTCTTGATGGTGTTGCCAAAGCTGATCGACTCCGCCGGAGCCCCGGCGGCCAGACACGCCTCCACTTCCTCGATGCCGGCGGCATCGAAGTAGCTGCCGAGACCGACCAGACGCGACAGCACCGCCGGCGCCGGGTTGGCCTTCACGGCATAATAGATGCGCGCCAACGGCAGCGCAGCCTGCAGCGCGCGGAAATTCTCCGCGACGCGATCCACGTCCACTACCAGGCACGGCGTCGCCGGCTGATGAGACGCAAGGAAACGGGCGATTTTCGGTGTCATCGCACCCGGCCTCCCCTGATGAGACGCCCACCTTTGAGAGGCGATGGGCGGAGTTGCGAAACGGTCGAACGAACCAGCGACCAGACGATTGCCAGAACGCTTGACGTCGTTGCGTAACCCTAAGGGCCAGAGGCACGTGCGTTGCTGCGTGCCCCGTAAGTAGTCCGCGTTCGGGGGCGGCGCAAGCGGAAATCTTGGCCCGCCGCCCGCGCCCGGGCCTGGACAGGCTCATCGCGCAATGCGAACCAGGGCTTGGGCGCGTCCGTGGCGCGCCGGGGGAGCAACGCCGGGACGGGAGGAAGGCACATGGGCCGTGATGCCGCCGCGATTGCCGCAAGGCTGGACCGTCTGCCCGCCACGCGCCATGTGTGGCGCCTGGTGACGCTGCTCTCGATCGGCGCTTTTTTCGAGATCTACGATCTCTTCTTCACCGGCTACATCGTCCCGGGCCTGGTCAAGAGCGGGCTGCTCGCCGGCGTGCGGATCGGCATTTTCGCCGGCCCCGCCACTTTCGTCGCCGCCACCTTCGCCGGCCTGTTCGTTGGCACCATCGTCTTCGGCGCCGTGGCCGACCGGTTCGGCCGCCGCGCCGTGTTCACCCTGTCGCTGGTCTGGTATTCGCTCGCGACCGCCGTGATGGCGTTGCAGACCAGCGCGTTCGGACTCGATCTCTGGCGCTTCATCGCCGGTATCGGCATCGGCGTCGAGCTGGTCACGATCGACACCTACATCGCCGAGCTCGTGCCGATGGCGGTCCGCGGCCGTGCCTTCGCGTTCAGCCAGGCGGTGCAGTTCTCGGTGGTGCCGGTGGTGGCGCTGCTGGCGTGGCAATTGGTGCCGGCCGCGCCATTCGGCATCGAGGGCTGGAGGATCGTCGTGCTGATCGGCTCGTTCGGGGCGATCGTGGTCTGGTTCCTCCGCCGTGGCCTGCCCGAGAGCCCGCGCTGGCTCGCCCAGCATGGGCGCATCGCCGAGGCGGAGGCGGTGATGGATGCGATCGAGGCACGAGTGCGGGCGGACCTGGGCGGCGCGGCACTGCCCCCGCCGCTGGCGGACGCCGCGAGCGAGCCACCGGTGCGCGGGCGCTTCAGCGAGATTTTTTCCCCCGCCTACCGCGCGCGAACCCTGATGATGGTGGTGTTCCAGGCCTTCCAGACCATCGGCTATTACGGCTTCGCCAGCTGGGTGCCGACGCTGATCGCCCAGAAGGGCATCAATCTGCACGGCTCCCTGCTGTATTCGTTTCTCATCGCCATCGCCAATCCGATCGGTCCGGTTCTGGCGTTCCGGATCGCCGACCGTGTCGAGCGCAAATGGCTCGTAGTGCTGGCCGCGGGCGGTATCGGCCTGTTCGGGATCGGCTTCGCCGCTGCGCCCTC
>JAKAZO010000138.1 GCA_021815825.1 Pseudomonadota bacterium | reverse complement strand
CGGCTGGTCTGGATGCCGGCCACCGCGCCATTGCTGTCGCGAAGAAATCCGGTGACCTCGCAGTTCTCGATGATGTCGACGCCGAGCGCATCAGCGGCGCGGGCGAACCCCCAGGCTACTGCGTCATGCCGGGCGGTGCCGCCGCGCGCCTGGAATGCCGCGCCCATCACCGGGAAGCGGATGTCGTCGGTCTTCAAGAGTGGGCAGATGCGCCGCGCTTCCTCGGGAGTCAGCCATTCATTATCGACGCCGTTGGCGCGGTTGGCGTAGATGTGCCGCTTGGACACCTGCACGTCGTGTACGGTGTGCGCCAGCATCATCACGCCACGCTGGGAGAACATCACGTTGTAATTGAGCTCCTGGGAGAGAGTCTCCCAGAGCTTCACCGAGTGGTCATAGAGCGCAGCGCTCTCGTCGAACAGGTAGTTCGAGCGGATGATGGTCGTATTCCGGCCGGTATTGCCGCCGCCGATCCAGCCTTTTTCCACCACGGCGACGCGCTTCAGCCCGTGTTCCTTGGCCAGATAGTAAGCCGCGCCGAGGCCGTGGCCGCCGCCGCCGACGATGATGGCGTCATAGGCGTCCTTGGGCTCGGCACGGCGCCACTGGGGCTGCCAGCCGCGCTGACCGGAGAGGCCTCGCCGCAGCAGCGTCAGGCCGGAAAAGCGTTGCATGATGTGTCCTTGTGCGGACGATGGTTGACCGATCGCCCGAATCATGCCGCGCAAGGTGCGCGGACGACGAGCATGCGCTCGCCGACTCGCTTGAATGAAAGCGACATAGCCGGTAGTTTTGCGTCGTCGCCCCCGTCAAGCTGGCGGCGCCGGAGGGCGCTACGGGAGCGGCGGGCGGACGGTTATGGATAAGTGCATGCCGCAAATCGGTTATCCGGGTGGGCGGACTGACGTTCATACTAGAGGCAGCTCGACCCGGGCCGTCCGAAAACCGTGGGGAGTCCCTTTGCAAACGCAATCCAGTTCCGCGCCGCGGGCCCGACGTCCGAATGCGCGCGATGCCAAGAGAGCCGCGCGCACGGCGCGATCGCACTCGTCCGTTCCGTTCATCACCCGAAACATTCCCCTCTACGAGGTGCTCAATAACGAGGGGCTAGAACTCCTCGAGCACAACGCCGATACGATCCTCGAGGAGATCGGCATCGACTTTCGCGACGATCCGGAGACGATCGCGATTCTGCGTGCGGCCGGCGCCGATGCGCAGGGCGAGCGAGTTCGCTTTCCGCGCGGCATGTGCCGCACGATCGTCAGCCGCTCGGCACCCCGGGAATTTACGCAGCACGCCAGAAATCCTGAGCGCAGCGTGATCATCGGCGGTGCCCGCACGGTCTTTGCTCCGGCCTATGGCTCGCCTTTCGTGCGCAGCCTGGACGAGGGGCGTCGCTATGCGCGGATCGAGGACTTCCGCAACTTCGTCAAGCTGACGTATCAGTCGAACGCGCTGCACCACTCCGGCGGCACGATCTGCGAGCCGGTTGACCTGCCGGTGAACAAGCGTCATTTCGACATGGTTTACAGCCATATGCGCTGGAGCGACAAGCCCTACATGGGCTCGGTCACCGCGTCCGAGCGCGCCGAGGACACGGTGGAGATGACCAAGATCCTCTTCGGGGATCAGTATCTCGATCCGGCGACGGGCAAGCCGCGGACCTTCGTGATCAGCCTGATCAATGCGAACTCGCCCATGACCTGGGACGCCACCATGCTCGGGGCGCTCAAGACCTACGCGCGGGCCAATCAGGCGACCATCCTGACGCCGTTCATTCTGGCCGGCGCCATGTCGCCGGTGACAGTGGCCGGGACGGTCGCACAGACCCTCGCCGAAGCTCTTGCCGGCATGACGGTCGCGCAGCTGGTCAATCCCGGCGCGCCGGTGGTGCTCGGCAGCTTCGCCTCGTCGCTGTCCATGCAGTCCGGCGCACCGACCTTCGGTACGCCCGAGCCGGCCCTGGTGCTGTACGTGATGGCACAGCTGGCGCGCCGCCTGGGCGTGCCGTTCAGGTCCGGCGGATCGCTGTGCGGCTCGAAGATCGCGGACGGTCAGGCGGCATTCGAATCGGCGAATACGCTGCTGCCGACCTGCATGGCGGGTGTGAACTTCGTGCTGCATACCGCCGGGTGGCTCGAGGGCGGCCTGACGATGGGCTACGAGAAGTTCGTCATGGATGCCGATCAGGCCGGCATGATGCACACGCTGCTCGCGGGCGTCGATCTGAGCGAGAACGGCCAGGCGATGCAGGCCATGCGCGATGTCGGACCCGGCAAGCACTACCTCGGCTGCGCCCATACCCAGGCCAATTTCGAGACGGCGTTCTATCGCTCGCCGCTCGCTGATAACAACAGCTTCGAGCAGTGGGAGGCAGAGGGCTCGAAGGATATCGCCCAGCGCGCCAATACATTGTGGAAGCGTCAGCTCGCCGAATACGAGGCGCCGCCGATCGATCCGGCCGTGGACGAGGCGCTGCTCGATTACATCCAGCGGCGCAAAGCGTCTTTCCCGGATTCGAACGTCTGAGGTCTTCATTCTCCTTTTCACGATCATTTGCCATGACCACAACCACCGAACAGACCCGAGCCGACCCGGCCCACGCTGAACAGGCCCGCACTCCCGCCTCACGAGCGGGCGTTCAGCCGGCGCTCTATACCCTGACCACCGCATGCCCGGACACGACGGGCATCGTGGCGGCAATCGCGGGCTTTCTGGCCGCCAACAACGCGACCATCAGCGAGGCGCAGCATCACAATGATCCGCGCACGGGCATGTCGTTCATGCGCACCGTGTTTCGGGACGACGGCCATGGGCTCGCCTCCGCGGAGGCGCTCGATCGGTTGTTCGCCGAGCAGGTCGGCAAGAAGTTCCGGATGCAGTGGCGGTTTCAGGCGGTCGAGCGCCGCTGCCGGGTGGTGCTCGCCGTCTCGCGGCAGGGCCACTGCCTGAACAGCATCCTGCATCGATGGAGCACCGGTACGCTGCCGATCGAGGTGGTGGCGGTGCTGTCGAATCACCAGGACATGCGCAGCCTCGCCGAATGGCATGGCGTGCCGTACCACTACCTGCCGATCATCGACGGACGCAAGGCGGAGCAGGAAGCGCGGATGGCCGAGGTGTTCGCGAAGGCGGACGCCGAGCTGCTCGTGCTGGCCCGCTACATGCAGATTCTGAGCGCCGACGCCTGCAAGCACTTTGATGGCCGGGCGATCAACATTCACCATTCGTTTCTGCCGGGATTCAAGGGCGCCAAGGCCTATCACCAGGCGTACGAGCGGGGTGTGAAACTGATCGGCGCCACGGCGCACTACGTGACCACCGATCTGGACGAGGGGCCGATCATCGAGCAGGAAGTCGCTCGCGTCGACCACACACAGTCCGCTGAAGATCTGACCGTGACCGGCAGCGAACTCGAGACCGTGGTGCTGAACCGCGCAATCAAGTGGCACGCCGAACGGCGCGTCTTCCGCAACGGCAAGACAACCGTCGTTCTGCGTTAAGTCGAGGGATTATCCGACTCGCTGCGAGCGCGCTGCTGCGGATGAAGGCAGCGCGCTCGCAGCGCGGCGATCTCGTGCGCGAGCGCCCCGCAGGCGATGACCAGCGTGCCAGTGGGTGAGTCCATCGGCCTGCGCCGCAGCTCCTCAGGCTGCCACGCGCGCCGCGCGCCGCGCCGCCACCAGG
>JAKAZO010000137.1 GCA_021815825.1 Pseudomonadota bacterium | reverse complement strand
GCGGGCAGGCCGCGGCCGGCCGGGTCGCAGACCGCGCGGAGGACGGCGAAGGGCAGGCCGTGCCGGGCCGCGGCCTCGGCCAGCGCGCCGCTTTCGAGGTCGATCGCCGCCGCCCCGCTCTCTGCGTGCAGCCGCGCCTTCTCGGCAACCGTCGCCGCCACGGCCGCGCCGCCGAGGAGCCGGTCCGTGCTCGCCCCGCCCAGGGCGTCCAGCAGCGCGGGGTCGCACGCATAGCATCGCCCGCCGACGAGCACCGCGCGCGGCACGACGATGGCACCGGCCGCCAGGGCGGGATCGAGCCCGCCGGCGAGGCCGAAGCTGAGCAGCGCCGTCGCGCCCTCCGCCACAAGCCGCTCGGCCGCCGCCATCGCCCCCGCCGCGCCGCCGCCGCCGGCCAGGACGTGCCCGAGCGAACGGGCCAGGCGCGCCTCCGCGGCGAGCCCGGTGAGAATGCCGAGGCCCGTCCCCGCCCGCACGGCGCCGCGCGGCCTATCCCGCCGCTCGCAGCCGCCGCGCCGCCTCGACGGCGAAGTAGGTCAGCACACCGTTGGCCCCGGCGCGCTTGAAGGCGAGCAGGCTCTCCATCATCGCCCGCTCATACTCCAGCCAGCCATGACCGACGGCAGCCATGATCATCGCGTATTCGCCGGAGACCTGATAGGCGAAGGTCGGCACGCCGAAGCGGTCCTTCACGCGGCGGATGATGTCCAGATACGGCATGCCCGGCTTGACCATGACCATGTCCGCGCCCTCGGCGAGGTCCAGCGCCACCTCGCGCAGCGCCTCGTCGGTATTGGCCGGGTCCATCTGGTAGGTTTTCTTGTCCCCGACCAGGGCGCTGGCCGAGCCGACGGCGTCGCGGAACGGGCCGTAGAAGGCGGAGGCGTATTTCGCCGCGTAGCTCATGATCCGCGTGTCGATCAGCCCCTCGGCGTCGAGCGCGGCGCGGATGGCGGCGACGCGCCCGTCCATCATGTCCGAGGGCGCGATGACGTCGATGCCGGCCTCGGCCTGCACCACGGCCTGGGCGGTGAGCACGGCGAGCGTCTCGTCGTTGGCGACGTAGCCCTCGCGGATCACGCCGTCATGGCCGTGATCGGTGTAGGGATCGAGCGCGACGTCCCCGACCAGGCCCAGGGCGGGAAACTCGCGCTTGAGCAGCCGCGCGGCGCGGCACATCAGATTGTCCGGGTTCTTCGCCTCCGTGCCGTCGGCATCCTTCTTCTCCGCGGGCGTCGCCGGGAACAGGGCGATGGCGGGAATGCCGAGCTCGGCCGCCGGGGCGATGTGGGCGGCGAGCCGGTCCAGCGTCACCCGCACGACCCCGGGCATGGAGGCGACCTCGGTGGCGCGGTTGCTGCCCTCGATGACGAAGACCGGCCAGATCAGGTCATCGACGGCCAGCCTGTTCTCGGCGACGAGTCGCCGCGTCCAGCCATCGCGGCGGTTACGGCGCATGCGGGTGGCGGGGAAGGCTCCGACGGTCATGGGCAGGCCCCTCTGGCGCCCGCCTGGGTGCGGCGCGCGGCGATGGGATTAGTCCAGTGCGGTGCGCAGGGAAAGGGATCTGCACGGCCATCTGCGCGCCCCGGGGCACCACGCGCCGCGCACTGGCCCCCTTCACACCCTCAATGGGCTCTGCTAACGAGTGCGCCGCCGGTGACTTGGCCGGGCGCATAGCTCAGTTGGTAGAGCAGCTGACTCTTAATCAGCGGGCCGTAGGTTCGAGTCCTACTGCGCCCACCAAGTTTTAACTAAAATCATCCCTTCGCGGCATGATGATGACCTTGTATTGTGTCGCCAAACGGCGCACGTACGAACCGAACCCGCGCCACGCCCGGGTGTTGGTCAACCCCGGACCTTGACTGCTGACGAGGTGCTATTTTGGCAAGCGACGACTCCGCCCCGACGTTCCTGGACGATGAAGCCGAGCAGCGTGCGCGCCGCTCGCTCGGGCTCGGTGTTAGCGGCGGGACGCGCGGGGCGCAGCCGCGGCGGCGGTTCGTGCGCGACGGCGAGGTGCCGGTGGTTGTCCTGCACCCGCGCTCGGAGGCTGAAACGCGGCAGGCCGCCGCGCTCGCGGAGCTGACGGCGCAGCTCAACGCCGAGCGGGAAGCCCGCGCCCGCGTCGAGCAGGCGCTGCGCGACTCCCAGGCGGTGGTGCGCAGCCTGCAGACGCGCCTTGCCCACACCGAAATGGCGCACGCCGCGCCGCCGCCGGCGCTGCTCACGCCCGCTTCCTTGCCCACCGCGCCAGCGATCCCGCCCGCCGTCGCGGCGGAAACGGCCGCGCGCCCGGCGAAGGCGCCCGCGACGGGCACCATGGAAGCCGCGCCCCGCGCCAAGCGCGGCCGCCCGCGGAAGGCCGCCAGCGCCGCCGTCAAGCCGGCGAGCGAGGCCAAGCCGGTGAAATGGTGGACGGGGAACTATCGCGCCCGCGACGAGATCGACGCGGACTGAGCCGCCCCCTGCCGTGCCGCCGGCCGGAGCGCGGCGGGCGGCTATTTTGGGCATTTTACGGAAATTGGGACGGACCGGGCTGACGGGCGGAATCGCGCGCCAGGCGCAGGCAGGCGCGCCGGGCGGGGCGCGGGTCGGCGGCACGGAACAAGCAGGAAGATTGACCGGTCGGCGCTGCCGCCGTTAACCTTGTCGAAATTTGTTAGTCAAGTCTCACGAGGTCTGCCATGCCCTTTTCATCCATGCCCGGTTTCTCCATGGACGCAGGCGCGGGCACACAACTGATGACCTATGTCGACCCGTCGTTCGGCACAGCGTCGGTCGCCGGGGGAGCCGCGCTTCCGGGGATTGTTCTCAGCCTGCCGGCCGATGGCAGCGCACTGCCGACCGTCGCGGCTCTCGACGCGGCGGCGAACGGCGGCACGCTGCACACGACGACCGATGCCATCCTGGCGCCTGCGGTGTCCGGCGATGTGAACGCGCTCCTGCTGGAAAGCGGGAACACCGTCTCCGTGCCGGCCGGCTACGACGTCGTCGTCAATCTCTCCACATCGTTTGCCCCGACGATTTCCACCAGCGGCAGTCTGGCAACCACCGTTCTTGGCGGGCTTTTTAGCATCACGGTGGGGAATAACAGCGCGAATTCGCTCGTCCTCGACGGGCAGGTCGGCATCACGGTGTGGGACAACAGCGCCAATGAGACCGTGTACACTGGCGGCGGACAGAGCAACGTCATTGGCATGTCCGCGATGGTGATGGAATCGCTCGATGTCGTTCTGTCCGGCGTCAACGACGTGGTCGCCGTCGGCGTCGGCGACGCCACTGTCACCGGTGGTGGTTACTTAAACACCATCTGGGGGTCGGGCAGCAACGCACTGAGTAACCTCGTCGTGGACCTGACTCAGGGGTCGTCCACCGTGATGGCCGGGGCGGGTTCGAACACCATCGACCTCGGCGGCAGCAACGACGTCATTTTCGCCGGCTCCGGCACCAACAACGACACCATCAGCGGCGATGGAGACATCTATGTCGCCGGCTCCGGCATGTCCTCCGTGACTGCCGGCGCCTGGGATGTCATTTACGCCGGCTCGGCCGCGATGAACGCCACCATCGGCGGCGCAGAGGCAATGTTCGTCGGCAATTCCGGCAACGACACCATCAACGCCTCCACGGGCGCAACGGGCTGGGGCGGTTCCGGGACGATGAATTTCATCTCCAGCGGCAACACCACGATCATCGGCGGCTCCGGCGCTACCACTTCCATCCAGAACAGCGGCACCGGGGACTATTTCAACAACGGCGCCGGCGTGATGACGGTCAGCGGCGGCAGCGGCCCGGCTACGATCACCGAGACTTGGGCGGGCAAGGGCGGCATGCTCGTGAATGCCGGCGCCAATGGCGGCGACACCATCAACATGACCGAGGGCAGCACCACCGTCGTCGCCGGCAGCGCGCACAACAGCGTCAATTTCTACGGCAACG
>JAKAZO010000060.1:5237-19895 GCA_021815825.1 Pseudomonadota bacterium | reverse complement strand
CCACCGGCGGCGTAGTCGTGGCGCCGGACGGGGTCCGGGCGGTCGTTGATCTTGCTGGCGGCACGGGCGTGGCGCTCAAGCAGGCCGGCACGCTGATGAATGCGGGCTACATCCAGGCCGCCGGCGCTGTCCTGGTGGCGCCACATGCCGCGGCACGGGATGTCACCCTGCAGGGCGGCGTCGGCGCCGACCTCGCCGGCGGCGGCACGGTGCAGAATTTCAGCTACATCCAAGCCATCGGTGGCGTCGTCGCCGCGCCGCACGGGTCGGTCCAGAATGTCGTGCTGGATGGCGGTGTGGCGGTGGAGCTTGGACAGCCGGGCGTGGTGCAGAACTACGCTTATATCGAGGCGGCTGGCGGCGTTCTCGTCGCGCAGCGCGGCGTGGCGCAGAATGTGGACGTCAAGGCCGCGGTCGGGGTCGATCTGGCCGGCGGCGGCACGGTGCAGAATTTCGGCCTGATCGACGCCGCCGGCGGCGCCGTCGTCGCCCAGGGCGGCATCGCGCAGAATGTAGCCGTCCAGGGTGGTATCGGCGTGGAGCTGGGCGCCGCGGGCGTAGTCGACAATTACGGGACCATTTCGGCCGAGGCCGGCCACCTCGTCGCCCAGCACGGCATTGCGCACCACATCACCGAGACGCCCGCCATCGGCGTGGACATGACGGCCGGCAGCACGCTGCTGAACGCCGGGCTGATCCAGGCAACCGACGCCGTGGCCTTCAACGGCACCGGATCCGACCTGATCCTCGAAGCCAAGGGTGGCAATTTCGGCGTCGCCGGGTCCATCACCGGCTTTGTCGCCGGCGACACGATCGACCTCGCCAACGTCGCCAATGCCGGCGTGGCGGTCGGCAACGGGGCCGATTTCGTTCTCACCATCACCAGTAACGGCCATGTCGTCGGCGCGCTCGACTTCGCCGGGCCCTATACGGCCAGCAGCTTCCAACTGTCCTCCAATGGCTCGGGCGGCACCGACATCACCACCAGCTTCCCCTGCTTCGCCGAGGGAACGCACGTTGCCACGCCGCAGGGCGAGGTCGCCGTCGAGACCTTGGCCGAGGGCAGCCTGGTGCTCACGGCCTCCGGCGCGACCCGGCCCATCTCCTGGATCGGGACGCGGTCGATCGACTGCAACACGCATCCGGTGCCGACGCAGGTCTGGCCGGTCCGCGTGCGCAGCGGCGCCTTCGGCGATGGGCTGCCGCGACGCGATCTGCTGATTTCACCGGGCCACGCGGTGTTCGTCGATGGGCTGCTGATCCCGGTCGCGCATCTGATCAACGGCGCCTCGATCTTCCAGGAGCGCGTCGCCAGCGTCACGTACTATCACATTGAACTCGACAGCCACGACGTCCTGCTGTCCGAAGGCCTAGCATCGGAAAGCTATCTCGATACCGGCAATCGCGGCGCGTTCGCGAACGCGGACCAGGCGATGACGCTGCATCCCGACTTCTCTCCGCGCAGCCATGAGGTGGATGGCTGCGCGCCGTACCGCACCGGTGGCAGCGAAGTCGAAGCGGTGCGGAGGCGGCTGCTGGAGCGCCTCGATGGGCTCGGTTTCGACGCCGCCGAGCCGGTGAGCCTGACCGTGGAGGCCATCGCCGGGGACCGCGTGATCCGCCAGCCGGTGCCGCCCCCGGCGTCCGGGCGGCTGCTCCGGCTCAGCCTGCCGGCCGGAACCGACCGGCTCTGCCTGCGCTCGGACGTCGGCGTGCCCGCCGGCCTGAATGTCGCGATCACCGACGTGCGCGGGCTTGGGCTCTGCGTCGGGGCGCTGTTCGTTGATGGCGCCTTGGTCCCGCTCGACTCCCCGGCGCTCGCTTCGGGGTTCTACCGCGTCGAGCGTGGAGGCACCGAGTCCTGGCGCTGGACCGACGGGGCAGCCGAAATCATCCTGCCCCCGAGCCTGCGGTCGTCGGGTTCGGCGCCGGTGCTGGTCGAACTCCTGGTGCGCGATGTCATGCGCGTCCGCCGCCCGACGCTGGCGGTGTTACGCGACGCAGCCTGAGCACGGCCGCGGCGCGCGACCCGAGGCTGAACGAACCGACCAACCCCACCCTGCCACGCGCAGGGTGGGGTTTTCTATTGTATGCTGCCGCTCCCCAGCCGGTCTGAGCCGGGGAAACGGCTCGATCAGCGCCCTCGATCAGCGCCGAGGTTCGCGCTACGCCGCTGCCTGTGGCTCGAGGAGCCGCCCAGCCGCCCGATCAAACACCAGATGGCGGTCGGCCAAGCGCGCCGCCGACGGCTGATGCGAGATCGCGACCATGGTGGTCTGCGGCAGGCGCTCGCGCAGCACCGTGTAGAGTTCCACTTCCGACTCGGGGTCGAGGCTGGAGGTGGCCTCGTCGAGGAACAGCCAGTCCGGGCGCAGCAGCAGGGCCCGGGCGATGGCGACACGCTGTTGCTCCCCGCCCGAAAGCGTCTGCGCCCAGTTGGCCTCTTCGGTCAGCCGGCCGGCCAGCGCCTCGAGCCCCGCGTCCCGCAGCGCCCGTCCGATCGTCGCGTCATCGAAGTCGCTGCTGGCCCTCGGATAGGCCAGCGCATGGCGCAGCGTACCGAGCGGCAGATACGGGCGCTGCGGCAGGAACAGCACGCTCGCCGGCGGACGCTGGATGTGGCCCTCGCCAAACGGCCAGATACCGGCGATGGCACGGAACAACGTCGATTTGCCCGACCCCGAGCGGCCGGAGATCACAACCGAGCGGTGCGGCTCCAGGACCAGGGACTGCCGGCGCATCAGAACCTCGCCATCCGGAACCGCCAGCGTCACGTCGTGCAGCTCAAACGCGCCGCCCGTTCCTGTCTCGGCCTGAACACCCGACCCAGCCAGGGCCCGCGCCGCCACGATGGCACGGTGGAAGCTCGCAAGACGCTCGACCGTGGCGAACCAGCTGGCCAGGCTGGCGTAGTAATTCACGAACCATGACATCGCGCCCTGCACCTGACCGAACGCGTTGACCGTTCGCGTCAGCCCGCCGAGCGCGATGGCGCCGCTGAAGTAGCGCGGCGCGGCAACGATGATGGGGAACACCACCGCCACCTGCGAATATCCGGCGACGAGCGCGTTCAACAGCTTCGTGCGCTGCATGATGCTCCACCAATTCTGCACCACGTTGACGAAGCGCTCGTGGATGGCGGCATGTTCCTCCTTCTCGCCGCCATAAAGGGCAACGCCCTCCACGTTCTCGCGCAGCCGCACCAGAGCGAAACGGAAATCCGCCTCGAAACGCTGTTGCAGGAAGTTCAGCGCCGCCAGCGGACGACCGACGAGATGGGTGAACGTCGTGCCGAGCACGGCGTAGACCAGCGCCACCCAGACCATATAGCCCGGGATGGTGAAGCCCAGGACGTGAACCGGCCCGGAAAGGCTCCACAAAATGCCGATGAAGCTAAACAGCGAGACCACGTTCGACAGCAGATCGAGGCTGAAGGAGAGCGTCTCGGAGACGAAGCTGCGCAGGTCGTCGGCGATACGCTGATCGGGGTTCTCGGTGCCCTTGTGGGTCGGGTCGTTGATCAGGCTGATCCGGTAATAGACCCGGTCGGACAGCCATTCGTCGAGGAATTGCCCGGTCATCCAGCGGCGCCAGCGGATCTGCAACCACTGGTTGAGATATGTGCGATAGACCGCAACCAAAATGTAGAGCGCGGCGACCGCCATGAACCCAGGCATGAAGCCGCTCTTCGTATCATGGTGATAGAGCAGCAGAAGCTGGATGAAGGCGCTCCAGTCCTTGCTCTGCAGCGCGTCATAGAAGGCGCCGTTCCAGAAATTCAGCACCACGTCCATGCCGACCATGGCAAGGTTCAAGACGATGATGGTGGCCAGCAATATGCGCGCCGACCAGCGCTCCTCGGAGCGGAAATAGGGCAGCGCCAGGCGCCAGGCGTCTTTCAGGAACAGGCCGAGATTGCGCATCAGCGTATCAACTCCGGTTGGGCGGGCGCAGCATGGCGTCCAGGGCGGCGATCCAGGCCGCAATCCGGGCACGGTTCACGCCGAGATCGGAGCGTCCATAGAGGCTTCGGCTATAAAGCACGAGCGCGCTGCTGTCCTCGGCGCGGGATGAAACCTGGGCAACGATCAGATCGGGGAAGTTGAGCACCGCACTGCGGACCACGTAGCGAACCTCCATCGTGGCCGGGTCCTCGGCCTGCAGGAAAATCCGCTCCTGCCCGGCGGCGACGGCCCGCAGCGCGGCGTAGAGACGTGCCGGCGGCACCGGATAGGGGGGCAGCACGAGATCTGGCTGGGGCGTGAACCCTGCCGGCCCGGCGAGCGCCGAGTTGGGCGTGGAGGGGCGCACCAGGTGCGCCAGCTCGCCGGGCGGCGGCACGGGGACGCCGGCGGCGCCGACGCTGGCACAGGCGGGGAAGATGAAGCCTATCAGCAGCGCCAGCACGTTCATCGTCGGGACCTTTGCGGCCAGGAGCGGACTTAGCAGAGGTTTCACATTTTGGGCGCAGACTCGGTTGCAGAAGAGGGTCACCGTGATAACCGATCCCGCGACCGACGAGTCCGCAGCGCCGCAAGCGTGTACGCTCGCCCACCCCGGCTTCGCCGTGCTTGGTGAGCCGGTCTTTCGCATGGCCGAGGACGGCAAGACCCCCTCGGTCGGCTTCGATCTCGGTGGACGTGACGCAGTCGTGCCGCTGGTCGCGATCCAGCGCGAGTTCGGAATCCTCGACGAGTCGCCCGACGGCCAGGTGCTGGCACTGATCGCCGAGGCGCTGGCCTTCGTCACCGCGTTGCGTCTGGGAGATCCCCTCCCGGCCGAGGTCCTGAACGGGGACGCGAGCTGGGAACCGGAGCCGCGCCATCTCGCGCTCGCCATGGCCAAACTGCGCGTGCAGCTCGTGGCCCTGCTGACCGGCGGCAATGATGCCGCGAGCGCGGACCCCGACACGCTCTTGGCGCTCGTCGAGGATCCCGCCTTTCGGCCCAAACTGCAAAGCGCCTTCTCCAGGGCGGCCGAACAGCTTGGCCTGGCGGACACGGACGCGGCGGTGAGCCTGATGGGGGAGCTGGCCCACGAGATCGCCTATATCGAGGCGCTGCGCGAGCGCCTGCTGCACGGGGTCGACTTCATCGTCTCCGAGCTCGGCGAACGTCATCGCCGCTGGCGGGGCGACAATGCCCACCGCGAGACGTTGACCCAGGTCACCCGGCTGGCCCTTCGCGCCCACAAGCAGATCGGCGACCGCTTCGCCGAGCTGGACGCGCAGACGGGCGAGGTCCTGGCGGCGTTGCGCAACCTGCAGAGCCAGCGCGCCTTCCTGCGCTCCAATCGGGACTGGCTCTACCGCACGCAGCGCGCCTGGGCCCCGACGCTCTCCGCCTGGGCCGACCCCGCCCAACGTGAGGAGTTCCGCTTCTGGGGGCTGGTCGAAGCCACCTACAAGTTCCTCACACCGCGCTTCATGACGACCAAGGAATGGCTGCGGCAGGAAGCCGTGGCACACAAGAAAACCGCCGAGGTCGGGATGGTCTGGTAGCCCTCACCTTGGCGCCACCAGGGCTTCGGCCAGCACGCGCACCGAGTGCACCGCCTCGCGCTGGCCGAGATCGCGGATCTGGTGGCGGCAGGACGTGCCGTCGGCAACGATGACATCCTCCGCCGCCGCGCCGCGCACCGCCCCAAGCAGACCGGCGCCGGCCATGGCGCGCGAGATCGCCTGGTTCTCGGTCATATAGCCGAACGCCCCCGCCATGCCGCAACACGCCGAGGCGATCGGCTTGACGGTGAGGCCAGGAATGCGGCCCAGCGCGGCCAGCGCCGACGGAAAAGCGCCGTGCGCTTTCTGGTGGCAGTGCCCGTGGACATGGACCACCCCGGCACTGGCGCGGAGCGGCAGCGCGATGTGCTCGCGCTCGAGATACTCGCCGAGCAGCACCGCCCGCCCCGCCAGCGCCCGTGCCTCCGCACCGGGCAGCAAGGCCGGGAGTTCATCGCGCAAGGTCAGCAGGCAGGAGGGCTCCAGCCCGACCACCGGCAGATCGCCCGCGAGCGCCGCGAGGGTCCGCCGTGCCTCCGCCCGGGCGCGTTCGACCATGCCGGCGGCGAGATAGGTCCGCCCGCAGCAGAGCGGCCGTGTCCCGGCCCGTGGCAGGATCGCACGCACCCCGCCCGCGGCGAGCACGGCCAGGGCGGCCCGCAGGTTTTCCGGCTCGAAATGGCGATTGAACGTGTCGGCGAAGAGCAGCACCGCGCGCTCGGCGCCCGGCGCGTGCTCCGCCGCTTCGCCATCGCGGAACGCGTCGCGGCGGAAGGCCGGCAGCGGTCGTTCGGCGGCGAAGCCGAGCCGGGCGGTCAGCCGGCGCAGCACCGCGCTGCGGTTGCGCAGATTGGCCAGCGGGGCAAAACGCCCCGCCAGCCCGGCGTAGCGCGGCAACGCCGCGATCAGACGCTCGCGAAGCGCGACCCCGTGCCGGGCCGCCTGTGCCGCCTGCACCTCGATCTTCATGCGCGCCATGTCCACGCCGGTCGGACATTCCCGCTTGCAGGCCTTGCACGAAACGCAGAGCCGCATCGCCTCGGCGAGATCGGGCCCGGCCATGGCGTCCGGCCCGAGTTGGCCCGAGAGAGCGAGCCGCAGCGTGTTCGCGCGCCCACGGGTCAGATGCGCCTCGTCGCGCGTGGCACGGAAACTCGGGCACATCGCCCCGGCATCGAACTTACGGCAGGTGCCGTTGTTGTTGCACATCTCCGCCGCGCCCAGCAGCCCGCCCGGATGCGCGGACCAGTCCAGCACCGGCGTGAACGGCGCCGGCGCATAGCCGGGAGGGAAGCGGAACAGGCTGCGGTCATCCATGCGCGGGGAGCGGACGATGCGGCCGGGATTGAACATCGCCGCCGGGTCGAACGCATCCTTCACCTGCTCGAACGCATGCACCAGACGCGCGCCGAACATCTGTTCGTGAAACTCGCTGCGGACGATGCCGTCGCCATGCTCGCCGCTGTGCGAGCCCTTGTATTCGCGCACCAGCGCAAAGCACTCCTCGGCGATGGCGCGCATCCGCACCACGTCCGCGCCATCTTTCATGTTCAGCACCGGACGCACGTGCAGACAGCCGACCGAGGCATGCGCGTACCAGGTGCCCTTCGCGCCATGGCGCTCGATGACGCCGTTGAGGCGCTCGGTGTAGTCGGCGAGATCGTCGAGGTCGACGGCGCAGTCCTCGATGAACGAGACCGGCTTGGCGTCGGACTTCATCGACATCATGATGTTGAGCCCAGCCTCCCGCACTTCGGCGATGGCGGCCTGGAAGCCGGGGTCCGTCGCCCGCACCACGCCGGGGGCACCGAGGTCGCCCATCATCGCTTCGAGCTCGGTGAGTTTGCCGATGAGCGCGGCATCTTCACCGCCGTGGAACTCGACGATGAGCAGGCTGTCCGTACCAGGCTGCACCATCTGTTCGATGGTGGCGCGATAGATCGGGATCGCGCGGCCGAGATCGATCATGGTCCGGTCCACCAGCTCGACCGCTTCCGGATCCAGCGTCACGAGGTGCCTCGCCGCCTCCATCGCCCGCCGAAAGGACGGGAACTGGCAGATGCCGAGCACCTTGCGCGGCTTCACCGGCGAGAGCGCGAGCTCGATCGCGGCGCTGAAGGCAAGGGTCCCCTCCGAGCCGACCAGCAGGCGCGCGAGCGAGTCGCGCCCCGCCGCCGTCGCCGCCTGGGTCAGCGCGTCGATATTATAGCCACCCACCCGGCGAAGCTGGCGCGGAAAGCGGGCGGCGATCTCGTCGGCCTCGCGCGCGCCGAGCGCGCGCAGCCGGGCGACGAGGTCGGCGAGCGTGGCCGGTGCCTCCGCCAGCGGGCCGAAACGGTGGCGCGAGCCGTCGGCCAGAATGGCGTCGATGGCATGCACGTTGTCGGCCATCAGCCCATAGCGGATGGACTTGGCGCCGCAGGAATTGTTCCCCGCCATGCCGCCCAGGGTGCAGCGCTGATGCGTCGAGGGATCGACCGGGAAGAACAGTCCGAGCGGCCGCAACCCCGCATTGAGATCGGCCAGCACCAGCCCGGGTTCCACCAGCGCCATCCGCCGTTCGCGGTCGATATGCAGAATGCGGCGGAGATGTTTCGAGCAATCGATGATGAGCGCGCGGTTCACCGTCTGCCCGCACTGGCTGGTGCCAGCGCCGCGCGGCAGCACCGGCACGCCCTGCTCACGCGCCAGCGCCAGGACGGCGACGACATCCTCGACCCGCTTCGGCACCACCACGCCCAGCGGCTCGATCTGGTAGATCGAGGCGTCGGTGGCGTAGCGCAGCCGGCTGGCGCGGTCGAGCAGGATATCGCCCTCGATCTCGCGCGTGAGGCGGGCGGCAAGGGAAGACACGGCGAAGGGGGCATTCATCGGACGGGGAACTCTCCTGGCGGCCGCCAAGCATCAGCAATCGTTCTCGCCGCGACAAGGCGTTTTCATTGGCGCCTGGCGTGCGTGCGGGCCATGTTCGGCGCCGAAGGAGCAACGCCATGTCCGTATCCGCCTCGAACCAGCCGCCGCGCCATCAGCCAGGGCGCCATTTCCTGCAGATTCCTGGCCCGACCAACGTGCCCGACCGGGTGCTGCGGGCGATGGACATGCCGACCATCGACCATCGCGGCCCGGAATTCGGCCGGCTCGGCCGGGAGGTCCTGGCCGGGCTCCGGCGCGTGTTCCAGACCGCCGACGAGGTGATCGTGTTCCCCTCCTCCGGCACCGGGGCATGGGAGGCGGCGCTCGTCAACACGCTCTCCCCAGGCGATACGGTGCTGATGAGCCGCACCGGCTGGTTCGCCACACTGTGGGAGGAGATGGCCACGCGACTCGGTCTCAGCCCGGTCTTTCTCGAGACCGACTGGCGGCGCGGCGTGGACCCGCACGCGATCGAGGCCACCCTGGCCAAGGACCGCGAACATCAGATCAAGGCGGTCTGCGTCGTCCATAATGAAACCTCGACCGGCTGCACCAGCCGCATCGACGAGGTGCGCCGCGCCATCGACGCCGCCCGCCATCCCGCGCTGCTGCTCGTCGACACCATCTCCTCGCTGGCCAGCATCGATTACCGCCACGACGAATGGGGCGTGGACGTCACCGTCGGCGGCTCGCAGAAGGGGTTGATGCTGCCGCCGGGACTGGGATTCAACGCCGTCGGCCCGAAGGCGCGCGCCGCGGCCGCGACGGCGCGCATGCCGCGCTCCTACTTCGACTGGCAAGCCATGCGCGGCGCCAACGCGAGCGGCTATTTCCCCTACACGCCGGCGACCAATCTGCTCTACGGCCTGGCTGAGGCGCTGCGCATGCTGGAGGAGGAGGGGCTCGGCGCCGTCTTCGCCCGCCATGCCCGCCATGCCGAGGCGACGCGCGCGGCGGTGCGCGCCTGGGGGCTCGAGATCCAATGCGCCGAGCCGCGCCACTATTCGAACAGTCTCACCGCCGTGCGACTGCCCGAAGGCACCAGCGCCGACGCCTTGCGCGCGACCATCCTGGAACGCTGCAACATGAGCCTCGGCAACGGGCTCGGCCCGCTCAAGGATCGCGTCTTCCGCATCGGCCATCTCGGCGACTTCAACGATCTGCAGCTGATCGGCACGCTCGGCGGCGTCGAGCTCGGGCTGCGCGCCGCCGGCGTGCCGCATCGCCCCGGAGGGGTGCAGGCGGCGATCGATGCCCTGGCGGGCCAGGCGCCCGCGGCGTAGAACCGGTCGGCACGCGTGGAGGAGGGAACGATGATCGAAGCCTGGACCTGGCCAACCCCGAATGGCCACAAGCTGCACATCATGCTGGAGGAAGTCGGGCTGCCTTATACGGTGATCCCGATCGACATCCGCGCCGGGGATCAGTTCCGCCCGGAATTCCTCGCCATCACCCCGAACCACCGCATCCCCGCCATCGTCGATCCCGATGGGCCGGGCGGCAAGCGCTTCACGCTCTTCGAGTCGGGCGCCATCCTCATCTATCTCGCCGAGAAAACCGGCCAGCTGCTGCCCGCCGATCCGGTGCAGCGCTACACCTGCCTGCAGTGGCTGATGTTCCAGATGGGCGGTGTCGGGCCGATGTTCGGCCAGTACAACCACTTCGCCGTCTACGCGCCGGAGAAGCTGCCCTACGCGATCGAGCGCTATACCAACGAGGTGCGCCGCCTGCACCGGGTGCTGGAAAAGCGCCTGAGCGAGAGCGCCTATCTCGCCGGGGCGGAGTACTCGATCGCCGACATCGCTACCTTCCCCTGGATCCGCAATCCCGATCGCCGCGGCATCGATCTCGCCGAGTTCCCCGCGGTGAAGCGCTGGCACGATGCGATCGCGGCACGGCCGGCGGTGCAACGCGGCGTCGCCGTCCTCGCCGACCGCGCGGCCCGTGGCCCGCTGACCGAGGAAGAGCGGGCCAACATGTTCGGCACGAAGCAGTTCGCGGCGCGCTGAGCGCCTCAGCCTCCGGGCGTGTAGCGCCAGACGCTGGCGGGCGGGAAATTCAGCGGCGTCCACGCCTCCCGCCGGCCGAGGAGACCGTGCCGGCGGGACGGCAGCGGCGAGGTGACGCAGTAGCTGTAGTGCAGAAACCCCCGCCCCGGCGCCACCGCCTCGATGGCGTCGATGAACCGGCGCTGCGCCGCCACCGGCAGCAGCACCAGGGGGATGCCGCAGATCACGGTGCCGATGCGCCCGTGCCATTGCGGCGGAATGAGCTGCGGCAAGGCGCGCGCGTCGCCCTCGATCACCTGCACCCCCGGCAGCGCCTGGCGCAGATGCGCTGCCATGTCCGGCACGATCTCGACGACGAAGAGCCGCTCCGGGGGCACACCGGCGGCGAGCAGGGCGCGCGAAATCACGCCGGTACCGGCACCGAGTTCCAGAATTGCCTCATCCGGCCGGCGCCTGGTCTGCCGGACGACGCGCGCGCAGAGCGCGGCCGACGAGGGCACGACCGACCCCATCTGCAGCGGGTTGGCGATCCAGCGGCGGAAGAACAGCCAAGGCCGCGCCGGGGCGGCCTCGCGCGACGCCGTCCGAGGCCGCTCCGCGGCCGAAACGTGTGTGCCTAGCGCTTTCATATATTTGACATATTCCGCAGTTGCCACGCTCCTTGGCGGCATAATCCAGATTGGCCCGGCTGGGAATAGTCCGCGTGCGAAATTGCTACTTCACGCGCGCCACGCGCAGCGCGTTGGTGGTGCCGGCAACGCCAAACGGGATGCCGGCGACGACGACCACCTCCTCTCCGGAGGTCGCGAACCCCTCCTGCTGGGCGAGGCGCAGGGCGCGGGCGACGGTCTCGGACATGGTGTGGGTCGGCAGCGTCACGACCGCGTGCACGCCCCACACCGCGGCGAGCCGGCGCGCCGTTGCCGCCTCGGTGGTGAAGCCGATCACCGGGCTCTCCGGCCGCTCACGGGCCACGCGCAGCGCTGTCGAGCCCGAGGCGGTGAACGCGGCAATGGCCTGCGCCCCGATGACATGGGTCACCTGCCGCGCCGCGGCGGCGATGGCATCGGCGGAAGACCGCTCGGGCTCCGGACGCGAGGCATCCATGAGCGCCCGCCAACCCGGATCCTGCTCCACGCGCGCGAGGATGCGGTCCATCATGTTCACGGCCTCGAACGGATACTGCCCCGCCGCCGTTTCGGCCGAGAGCATCACCGCATCGGCGCCGTCGAACACGGCGGTGGCGACGTCGGAGGCTTCGGCCCGGGTGGGCGCGGGGGCGCTGATCATGCTCTCCAGCATCTGCGTCGCCACCACCACGGGCCGACCCAGGGCCCGCGCGGCGCGGACGATGCGCTTCTGCGCCAGCGGCACCTCCTCGGGTGGAAGTTCGACACCGAGATCCCCGCGCGCCACCATCACCGCATCCGAAAGCGCCAGGATCTGGTCCAGATTCTCCAGCGCCTGCGGCTTCTCCAGCTTGGTCATGATCCAGGCGCGGCCCTCGGTGAGGACCCGGGCCTCGGCCACGTCCTCCGGTCGCTGCACGAAGGAGAGGCCGACATAATCGACGCCATGGGCGAGCGCGAAGGCCAGGTCCTCGCGGTCCTTCACCGTCAGCGCCGGGATCGGCAACACCACGTCCGGCACGTTGACGCCCTTGCGGTCCGAGATCGGCCCGCCGACGACGATCTCCGTCTCCAGATGGTCCTCGCGCTGGTGGGTCACGCGCAGACGGAGCTTCCCGTCATCGATCAGCAGCGTGGTGCCGATGCGCGCGGCGGCGAGAATTTCCGGGTGTGGCAGGCAGACACGCCGCGCATCGCCCGGCGTCGGGTTGAGATCGAGGCGGAATGCCTGTCCGGTCTGCAGATGCGCGCGCCCGCCGCGGAACTGGCCGACGCGCAGTTTCGGTCCCTGGACGTCGGCGAGGATGCCGATTGGCCGCCCTGTGCGCTCCTCGAGTTCGCGGATCAGCGCGATCCGCGCCGCGTGCTCGGCATGGGTGCCGTGGGAGAAATTGAGGCGGAACACGTCGGCCCCGCCATAGAACAGGCGCGCCAGCATCTCCGGGCTGGAACTCGCAGGACCGATGGTGGCGACGATCTTGGTGCGTCGCCGCCGGCGCAGCCGTTCGCGGACGGTCATGATCGATCCCTTTTCAAGCGATGAGGATGGCGCGGATGTCGTTGACGTTGGTCAGTGTCGGCCCCGTACGAATGAGATCGCCGATGGCCTCGAACAGGCTGTAGCTGTCGTGGCCGGCCAGCAAGGCGCGCGGATCCAGCCCGGCGGCGCGGGCCCGGGCGAGCGTATCGGGGGTGACGAGCGCGCCGGCCGCGTCCTCGGTGCCGTCGATCCCGTCGGTATCGCCGGCAGCAGCCCAGATTCCGTCAGCCCCGGCGAGGGCAACGGCGAGGCCGAGCAGAAACTCGGTGTTGCGCCCGCCGCGCCCCGCCGGCCCCTGGCCGATGCTGACCGTGGTCTCGCCACCCGAAAGCAGCACCGAAGGTGGCGCCAGCGGACGATGATGGGAGCGGACACTGCGGGCGATGCCGGCCAGCACCGTGCCCATCTCGCGGCTCTCGCCTTCCAGCGCGTCGCCCAGGATCAGCGGCGCCAGTCCCCGCGCCCGCGCCAGGGCGGCGGCGGCATCGAGTGCCATCGACGGTGTGGCGATGAGGCGGAAGCTGGCATGGCCGAGCGTGCCCGGCTTCGGGGTCTCGTCATCCGCGGCCGCCAGGCGCCGGGCCGCTGCCGGGGGCGGCGTGATGGCGTAGCGGGCGAGGATGGCGACGGCATCGGCATAGCGGGTCGGGTCCGGCACCGTCGGGCCGGAGGCGATGACGGCGGGATCGTCCCCTGGCACGTCGCTGATGGCGAGCGTGACCAGCCGTGCCGGTGCCGCCGCTGCCGCCAGCCGCCCGCCCTTGATGGCGGAGAGATGCTTGCGCACGGTGTTCATCTCGCTGATCGTCGCCCCCGACGCGAGCAGGGCGCGGTTCACCGCCTGCTTGTCGGCGAGCGTCAGTCCTTCGGCCGGAGCCGCGAGCAGGGCCGAGCCGCCGCCGGAGATCAGCGCCAGAACCAGATCATCCGGCGCCAGCCCGCGCACCAGCGCCAGCATGCGCCGCGCCGCCGTCTCACTGTTGGCATCCGGCACCGGGTGGGAGGATTCCATCACCTCGATCCGCCGCGTCGGCACGGCGTGGCCGTAGCGGGTGACGACGAGGCCGGAGAGCGGAACGTCGGGCCAGGCGGTCTCGACCGCCTGGGCCATCACGGCAGCAGATTTGCCGGCACCGACGACGACGACCCTGCCGGCCGGCACCGGCGGGAGATGGCTCGCCAGCATCCGACGTGGATCCGCGCTCGCCACCGCGGCGTCGAAAATCTCCCGCAACACCGCGCGCGCGCTGGCATCGTCCCAGGCCATGCCTCGTTCCTCCCTGCAGTCCGACGCAAGTATGGCGGAGCCGCGGCGCCGACGCCATGTTGGACCCGGCAGTTGACCCGCACAGGAGCCCTCTCATGTCCGCGCCCGATCTCGATCCCGCCACCCGCACCGAACTGGAGGCCGCCGCCTTCCGCCGCCTTGTGCAGCATCTGCGCGAGCGCACGGACGTGCAGAACATCGACCTGATGAATCTCGCCGGCTTCTGCCGCAACTGCCTCTCGCGCTGGTACCGCGAGGCGGCGGAGGCGCAGGGTCTGGCGCTGGCAGACCCGGATGCGCGCGAGATCATCTACGGCATGCCCTACAAGACATGGCAAGCGCGCTACCAGACGGAGGCGACCGCTGAGCAGAAGGCGGCACTGGCCAAGTCCCATCCGGGTCATTGACCGCGGCGACCCCGCCCCGCTATGCCCGCGACCCATTCCAGAGATCAGGAGCGCGGCATGGCGGAGGCGGGCGAGGCGCAGGCAATGGCGCCGGCGAAGGCTACCGAGACCGGCGGCATCGCCGGCGAGCGGCTGCGCACCATCGTCGAGCGCATCGAGCGTCTCGAGGAGGAGCGCAAGGCGCTGGCGGGAGACATCAAGGATATCTACGTCGAGGCCAAGTCGGCCGGCTTCGACGTCAAGGTGCTGCGCCAGTTGATCCGCATCCGCCGCCAGGAGCCGGCGGAGGTCGAGGAGCAGGAGACGCTGCTCGACGTCTATCGCCGCGCCATCGGCATGTGAGCATGCGCGCCTGGTCCGACTAGCCGCCGCGCAACCGCGCCGGCAGGGCCA
>JAKAZO010000060.1:0-5137 GCA_021815825.1 Pseudomonadota bacterium | reverse complement strand
CGGCAGGGCCAGTCTGCTTAACCGCCGCGCAACCGCGGCGGCGGAAGACTGCGCCGATGCGCCCGACCTTCCTGCCACCGATCTTCGTCCTGCTGGCGCTGGCGCTCGCGCTCGCCGCCCCGGGCAAACTTCTCGGCGATCCGGATACCTACTGGCACATCGCCGCCGGCCAGTGGATGCTCGCCCACGGCACCGTGCCGCGCGCGGATCCGTTTTCCTTCTCCATGCCAGGCGCACCCTGGGTGGCGCATGAATGGCTGAGCGAGCTTGGCTTCGCGCTGGCCTGGCGCGTCGGCGGCTGGGGCGGCGTGGCACTGCTGGCGGCCGCGGCCGCGGCGCTGGCCATCGGCAATCTCGTTCGCCATCTCGGGCGCGTGCTGGCGCCGCTGCCAGTGCTGGTGCTGGGCCTGCTCGCCACGGCCACGCTCGCGCCGGTGCTGCTGGCGCGGCCGCACATTCTGGCCCTGCCGGCGATGGAGGCGTTCGTCGCCGGCGTGCTCGCGGCCCGTGCCGCCTCCCGCGCGCCACCCCTGGCGCTGCTCGGCGTGATGGCATTGTGGGCGAACCTGCATGGCGGGTTCGTGCTCGGCCTGGCGCTGGTTCCACCGCTGGCGCTCGAAGCGGTCCTCGCTGCCACCCCCGGAACGCGGGCGCGAGCGGGGCGCGACTGGGGATTGTTCCTCGCCGGCGGGCTGATCGCCGGCTGCCTGACGCCGCAGCTCTGGCACGGGCTCGTGTTCCCGTTCCACCTGCTCGCCATGCGCACCACGCTCGGCGCCATCAGCGAGTGGCGCAGCCCGGATTTCGGCCAGATGCAGCCGGTGGAGATCTGGCTGCTCGCCGCGCTCGGCCTGGCCGGAATGCGGCCCGTGCGGCTGGCGCCGATCCGGCTCGCGCTGCTCCTCGGCCTGGTCCATCTCGGTCTGGCGCATGGGCGCGATGGGGTTCTGGTGGGCATGATCGGACCATTGCTGGTGGCCGAGGCGCTGGCGCGCGCCCTGGCGCCGGCAACCGCCCAGCCGCGCGGCGGACGCGCCCAGGCGGCAGGGCTCGGGGCCGGCATCGCCCTGGCCAGCGTCTGGCTGCTCGTCCATCCGCTGCGACACGGCGCAGATCCATTCAGCCCGCAGGCGGCGCTGGCGCACCTGCCGCCCGGCCTGGCCCAGGCGCCTGTCTTCAACGACTACGATTTCGGCGGCTATCTCATCTTCGCCGGCATCCGCCCCTTCATCGACGGGCGCGCCGACCTGTATGGCGACCGGTTCATGGAGCTCTATCTCCGCGCCATGCACCCGGACCGCGCCGCGCTGACCGCCCTCCTGGACCGCTACGCCGTCACCTGGACCCTGCTGCGCCCGAGCGACGGCGCGGTGCCGTTGCTGGACGCCATGCCCGGCTGGCACCGCCTCTACAGCGACCAGACCGCCGTGGTGCATGTCCGCCCCGACGCACGCGCCGCGCTGGACCCGCCCGCCCCGCGCCTTTGAGGCGCCGTGCCGGGCGCTGCGCCAGCCTTTGACGGGCCGCGGCCTTTGACGGGCCGCGCTGGGGGCCTACATGCTGGTAACGATCCAAGCCTCAGCAGGAACCAGACAATGCCAAGTCCGACGCCAGGGCCAACGCCTGGTCCGACGCGGTCCGCCGTGGCCGCCACCGACGCCGCGCGGCTGCCGGCGCTGCCCCAATGGGATCTGACCGATCTCTACCCAGGCCCCGAGTCCCCGGCGCTGGCCGCTGATCTCGCCGCGGCGGAACAGGCCGCGAAGGCGTTTGCCGCCGCCCATGCCGGGCGGCTGTCGGCCCTGCCGGGCGCCGACCTCGCCAGCGCCATCGCCGCCTATGAGCGGATCGAGGAAATCCTCGGGCGGCTGATGTCCTATGCCCAGCTTCTCTTTGCCGGGGATTCGACCGACGCCGAGATCGGGCGGTTTTACCAGACGATCACCGAACGGGTGACGTCGATCAGCTCGCACCTGCTGTTCTTCACGCTGGAGCTCAATCGGCTCGACGATGCGGCGCTAGAGGCCAAGTTCGCGGATCCCGCGCTCGCCGCATGGCAGCCATGGCTGCGGGATCTGCGCGTCTTTCGTCCCCACCAGCTCGCCGACGAGTTGGAGCGCCTGCTGCATGAGAAAGACGTCACTGGTCCGACCGCCTGGGTCCGCCTGTTCGACGAGACGATCGCCGCTCTGCGGGTGCCGGTGGGCGAGGAGACGCTGACGCTGAGCGCGGCGCTCGATCGGCTGTCGCACCGGAACCGAGCGGTGCGCGAGGCCGCGGGCCACGCCATCGGCACCGTTTTCGGCAGCAACCTGCGTCTGTTCTCGCTGATCACCAACACGCTGGCCAAGGACAAGGCGATCATCGACAGCTGGCGGCGCTACGAGCACCCGTGGAGCTACCGCAATCGCGCCAACATGGTCGAGGATTCGGTGGTGCAGGCGCTGGTGGACGCCGTCGTCGCCGATTTTCCCCGCCTCGCCCATCGCTATTACACACTCAAGGCCGGCTGGCTCGGCCTGCCCAGATTGCAGCACTGGGACCGCAACGCACCGCTGCCCGAGGATGACGACCGCGTCATCCCCTGGGCCGAGGCGCGCACCCGGGTTCTGGACGCGTATCGCGGCTTCGATCCGGAGATGGCGGCGATCGGGCAGCGCTTCTTCGACAACCCATGGATCGACGCCGCGCTGCGTCCGGGCAAAGCGGGCGGCGCGTTTGCCCACCCCACCGTGCCCTCGGCCCATCCCTACGTGCTGCTCAACTATCATGGCCGCACCCGCGACGTGATGACGCTCGCGCACGAGCTCGGCCACGGCGTGCACCAGGTGCTCGCCGCAGGACAGGGCTACCTGCGGGGGTCGACACCGCTGACGCTGGCCGAGACGGCGAGCGTGTTCGGCGAGATGCTCACCTTCCGCGCCCTGCTCGACGCCGAAACCGACCCGAAGCGCCGGCGCATCATGCTGGCGGCGAAGGTGGAGGACATGCTCAATACGGTGGTTCGCCAGATCGCCTTCTACCGCTTCGAGACGCGCCTGCACGAGGAACGGCGCAACGGCGAGCTGCTCGGTGAACGGATCGGCGAGATCTGGCTCGAGGTGCAGCGCGAGAGCCTCGGCCCGGCGTTCGAATTCACGCCGGAATACAGCGTCTTCTGGGCCTATGTGCCGCATTTCGTGCACACGCCGTTCTATGTCTACGCCTATGCCTTCGGCGATTGCCTAGTGAATGCGCTCTATGCGGTCTTCCGCGACGGGCATCCGGGCTTCCAGGCGAAATATCTGGATCTGTTGCGCGCCGGCGGCACCAGGCGCCACAAGGAGCTGCTGGCGCCCTTCGGACTCGATGCCGCGGATCCCGCTTTCTGGAAGAAGGGGCTCGACGTGATCGCCGGCTTCATCGATGAGCTGGCCAGCGAGGCCGGGGTATGAAAGGACCGGACATGAGCGGATCCGACGGCGAGAACCGCGCCTCGCTGTTCGGCGAACTGCGTCGGCTGGCCCGCACCTCCGGTGCCGTCGGCGGCATCGCGGCCCGGGTTGCCGGCGAGCGCGTCTTCGGCATCCGCGCCGACCGCGCCAGCCACGCCGAAGATCTGAAAGCCGTACTCGGCGGGCTCAAGGGACCGCTGATGAAGGTGGCCCAGTTCCTCTCCACGGTTCCGGACGCACTGCCGGCCGAATACGCCGCGGAGCTCGCCGAGCTGCAGGCCAACGCGCCGCCGATGGGCTGGGCCTTCGTGCGCCGCCGCATGGTCGCCGAGCTCGGGCCGGACTGGCTCAACCGCTTCGCCGAATTCAGCCATGAGGCCGCCGCGGCGGCGAGTCTCGGCCAGGTCCACCGCGCGCGGCTCCCGGACGGCACCGATGTCGCCTGCAAGCTGCAATATCCGGACATGGCCAGCACGGTGGAGGCGGATCTGCGCCAGCTCCGGGTCGCCATGGCGATCTACCACCGCATGGACAACGCCATCCAGCACGATGAGATCTACACGGAGTTGGCCGAGCGCCTGCGCGAGGAGCTCGACTATGTGCGCGAGGCGGCGCAGATGCGGCTCTATGGGCTGATGCTGAAGGATGAGCACAGCGTGCACGTGCCGCGCCCGATGGAGGGCTACTGCACCCGGCGGCTGCTGACCATGACCTGGCTCGACGGCCGGGCGCTGATGCGGCGGCTCGAGGAGGAGCCAGGGCAGGAAGAGCGCAACCGCATCGCCACCGCCTTGTTCCGCGCCTGGTACGTGCCTTTCTACCGCTACGGCATCATCCACGGCGATCCGCATCTCGGCAACTACCAGGTGCGCCCCGACGGCAGCGTCAATCTGCTCGATTTCGGCGCTATCCGTGTCTTCCCGTCCCGCTTCGTCGAGGGCGTGATCCTGCTCTACGAGGCGGTCCGCGACCAGGACGAGGAGAAGGCCCATCACGCCTATGAAATCTGGGGCTTCACGGATCTCACCCGGGACAAGACGGCGGCGCTGAACCTGTGGGCGAAGTTCCTGTACGAACCGTTGATGCAGGACCGCGTTCGCCGCATCCAGGAGACCAACGACCCGCAATTCGGCCGCGCCGTCGCCGAGCAGGTGCATGCGGCGCTGAAGCGCTCGGGCGGTGTGAAGCCGCCGCGAGAATTCGTGCTCATGGACCGCTCGGCGATCGGGCTCGGAAGCGTTTTCCTCCGCCTCGGCGCCGAGCTGAACTGGTTCCGATTGTTCCAGGACCTGGTGGCCGATTTCACACCCGAAGCCCTGGCCGCGCGGCAGGCCGCCGCGCTGGCGGCAGCGGACGTGCCGGCGGCCGCCTAAAGCGACCGATCTCCGATCTGCCCGCGCCGGAGGCGGCCGCATTGACGATGGACCGACAGTCTGACTAGCGTTCTCTCGCCGCCATGACGGCAGCGGAGGGCCGCCTGATGAACGCGCCTGCCACGGGAACGGGGTACGCCGCTCGGATCGGGCTGCCGCGCCGGAGCGTTCTGGCCGCGGCGCTGACCGCGGGCGCGATGCGCGCCCGGGCGGCAACGCCGATCAGGGTCGGCGTGCTCAACGACATGGCCGGACCATTCGCCGATCTCTCCGGCAAGGGCTCGGTCATCGCCGCGGAGATGGCCGTCGCCGACTATCGCGCCGCCGGCG
>JAKAZO010000059.1 GCA_021815825.1 Pseudomonadota bacterium | reverse complement strand
GCGCGAAATCACGGTCGGCCTCGGGCGGGGTGCGGTCCAGGCGCCGCCCGGTGCGCTCCACCAGCATGGCGATCCCGGCCCTGGTCAACGCATCGGGTAATGGCAGGCGCTCGACGGCACCGGTGGCGGCGGCGACCAGGTTCATTTCAGGCTCCATTTCGGCAACGGCAGGAACGGGCGGGTGCGGGCCTGGTAGGCGCGGTAGGCGTCACCGCGCGAGCGCAGCATCGCCGCTTCCAAAGGCGGGATGCCGGAGACATGCACCAGCAGCCAGTACATCAGCGCCGGCGCGGCCAGCGTCAGCCAGCCCGGCGGGTATGCGGCGGAGATCGCCAGCAGCGGCCAGGCGCACCAGCCCAGCACTTCGAAAAAATAGTTCGGATGGCGCGACAGCCGCCACAGGCCGACGGCGCAGACCTGGCCACGGTTGGCGGCGGCGCGGCGGAAGCGCAGCAGCTGCTCGTCGGCGGCGTTGCCGCCCAGGATCGCGGTCAGGAACACCGCCACGCCGGCCGCGTCGCCCAGGCCCAACGGCGCGGGGTTGCGCGCGGCCAGCAGCACCGCCAGGGCCAGCACCGCCGCGACGGCGGCCTGGAGCTGCAGGAAACCGAACATGCGGCGCTGGAATCCGTCGCCCCATTCCGCCCGCAGGCTGGCGTAGCGAACGTCCTCGGCGCCGTGGCGGGTGCGGCGCAGGATGTAACCACCCAGCCGCAGCGCCCAGGCCGCCACCAGCGCTGCCGCCAGCCATGCCCGTGTCCCGCCCATGCCCCCCGCCAGCGCATAGGCAACGCCCGCGCCGCCCAGGGCGAAGGTCCAGATCACATCCACCCAGCCGGCGTTGCCGGTGCGGCGCTGCACCGCCCAGGCCAGCATCATGGCCAGCGACACTCCGGCCGTGACCGCCGGAACGATCATGCCGCCCTCCCGCACCCGACGATGAAGCGCAGCGCCGCCCGCCGAACCGGCAGCAGCGGCGCGAGGAGCGAGGCGAAGCCGCCGAGCAGCGCCCGATGCCCCAGACCGCGATAGAGCCGCACCTCCGCCGCCGCTCCCGCCGCGCGCAGCCGTGCCGCCAGGCGCTGGGTGTTGGCGGGATCGACCACCCGATCCGCGGTGCCGGCCGCCAGCAGCATCGGCGGGGCGGAGGCGGTGACGTAGGTGATCGGCTGGCTCGCGGGCCAGGCTCTCTCCGGCCCGAAGATCGCTTTCAGGGTCGGGCTGCGCAACGGCAGGAAGTCATAGGGGCCGGCGAGGCCGATCACCCCGGCGATGCTCCCGCGTGCCATGCCCGCCGCGCGCAGATAGCGCGGGTCCAGCGCCAGCAGCGTGGCGATCTGCGCGCCCGCGGAATGCCCCATCAGGAACAGCCGCCCCGGATCGCCGCCCTGCGTCGCCACGAACGACCCTGCCCAGGCGACGGCGGCGGCGGCGTCCTCCATGAAGGCGGGAAAGCGGACCTCGGGATACAGGCGGTAGTCGGGCACCAGGGTGAGGATGCCGCGCGCGGCCATCGCGGCGGCAACGAAGCGATACATGCCCCGCTCACCCTCCTCCCAGCCGCCGCCATAGAAGAACACCAGCACCGGGGCCGATACCGCGGCGCGGGCGGGGACGTAGGCATCCAGCCGATGCCGGGGCCCCGGCCCATAGGCCAGGCCGGCCCGCACCGCCACACCACGCCGCGGCGCCAGCCGGTTCAGCAGGTCGACGGCAAACCCGGCACCCACGGGTGCCGGCGCAACAGGTGCGGCAGGCACCGCGCTACATCCCCAGCAGCGGACGCACCAGCCGGCCGAGCCAGCCATGCGGGCGCAGATGATGCGTCGTCGCGATGAGGCAGACGCAGTCCTCCCCGGGCAGCGCACGCGGGGCGTGGTCCAGCGCGGCGTCGGCCTCCACGCAATCACCGGCCGCGTAGAGCCCGCTCCCGTCGGCGAAGGCGCCGGTCAGGACGCAGGTCCGCTCGGGCCCCGTATGGCCGTGGGTGAGCAACGCGCGGCCGGGGGCGACACGGATCAGATCGAGCCGGCTGTCGGTGGCATCGCGCGGCAGCAGCTTCATCATCGCGATGCCCGGCGCGACGCGGCGCCAGCGACCGGAGGCGAGGGCCGCGAGATCGAACGCGGGCGCGCGGTGCGCGGGCTCGGGGGCGGCCGTATCCAGCCGCGCCAGAGCGCGGGCGAGCGCGTCGGGGGCCATCGGCGCCGGAGCCAGCGCATCGAGCAGCGCGCCGCCGGCAGCCTCGGCGGCGCGCAGGCCGGCGGCGCAGACCGGGCATCGCGCGGCATGGACCTCGATGACCCGCGCGTGCGCCGTCGGCATGGTCCCGGCGGCGCAGGCGATCAGGCTCGCCTCGGCCGGATGGTGGCGGATCATGCGTCCTCTCCCAGCGCCGCGCGCAGCCGGGCCATGGCCAGGCGCAGGCGTGATTTCACGGTGCCGAGCGGGATCGCGAGCGCGATCTCCATCTCGCTGTGCGAGCGCTCGTCGAAATAGGCCAGGCGCAGCGCCTCGGATTGCTCGGCCGGCAGCGCGGCGATCGCGCCGTGAAGGCGGCGGGCGCGCTGCTCGGCGGCCAGCAGCGCGTCGGCCGGCGCCGGTGGTTCCGGCTCGTCGGAGGGGTCTGGGACGGGGACCGCAAGGCGGGTCCGGCGCAGCGCGTCGATGCGCAGGTTGCGCGCGATGGCGAAGATCCAGGCCGGTGCGGTGGCGCGTCCGGGGTCGAACTGGGCGGCCTTGCGCCAGACCGCCAGCAGCGCCTCCTGCGCCAGTTCCTCGGCCTGCGCGGCGTCGGCACCGCGCCGTTGCAGGTAGGTCTTCACCCGCGGCGCGTAGTGGGAGAACAGCGCCGCGAACGCCGCGCGGTCGCGGTCCGTGGCGACGGCGTGGATCAGCGCCGCGTGCGAGGTCTCCCCCGGCATGTCGGTCATGGCGTCGGTCCCCGGACGGCGGGAGACCAGTCCGGCCCCGGCCCAGGCCGAGCATGGCTGGCGCGAAACATACATGTCCCCCTTACGCAGGGCCGAACGCATTGGATCACCTGCGGCGGCGGTGATCCAACCCGGCGGGCGGATCGTAGATCGGTTCGCATAGCACGGGTGGCGGAGCACATGCGGGGTACGGAGCGGCTGAGGATCGCGGTGGTGGGAACCGGCATCGCCGGCATGGCGGCGGCCTGGCTGCTGCACCAATACCACGAGGTGACGGTCTACGAGGCGGCGGCGCAACCGGGCGGGCACAGCCATACGGTGGACGTGGCCGGCGCCGACGGGCCGGTGCCGGTGGACATGGGCTTCATCGTCTATAATCCGCCGGCCTACCCGAACCTGACCGCGCTGTTCCGGCACCTCGACGTGCCGACGCACGGCTCCGACATGTCCTTCTCGGTCTCGCTGCGCGGCGGCGGGCTGGAATATGCCGGCACGGACGTCGCCGGGCTGTTCGGGCAGCGGCGCAATCTGGTCCGGCCGCGCTTCTGGGCGATGCTGCGCGACCTGACGCGCTTCTATCGCGAGGCCGAGGCGGACGCGCTGCGACTGGACCCGGACACCACGCTCGGCGCCTACCTCGACGCGCGCGGCTACGGGGCGGAGTTCACGCGCGACCACCTGCTGCCGATGGCGGCGGCGATCTGGTCCGCGCCGGCCGAGCGGATCGCCGCCTATCCGGCGCTGGCATTCATCCGCTTCTGCCAGAACCACGGCCTGTTGCTGCTGCGCCACCGCCCGCAATGGCGCAGCGTCATCGGCGGTAGCCGGGAATATGTCCGGCGCCTGACCGAGCCCTACGCCGGCGCGATCCGCCTCAACTGCCCCGTGCGCGAGATCCGGCGCCTGCCCGACGGCGTCGCGCTGCGCGCCGCGGACGGGGAGGAGGCTCGCTACGATCACGTGGTGATGGCCACCCACGCCGATCAGGCCAGGGCGCTGCTCGCGGATCCTTCGGCCGCCGAGGACGCGCTGCTGGGCGCGGTGGCCAGCACCCGCAACGAGGTCGTGATGCATCGCGACCCGGCGCTGATGCCGCGGCGCCGGCGGGTCTGGGCGAGCTGGAACTATCTCGGGGCGGCCTCGGGCGATGCGCTCTGCGTGACCTACTGGATGAACCGGCTGCAGCGCATTCCGGGTGCCGGGCCCGTATTCGTGACGCTGAACCCGGTGCGTCCGCCGGCGCCGGGGACCGTGCTGCACCGCGCCCGTTTCGATCATCCGCTGTTCGATGCCGCGGCGCTGCGTGCCCAACGCGAACTGTGGGCGTTGCAGGGGCAGCGCCGCACCTGGTTCTGCGGCGCCTGGTTCGGCGCCGGGTTCCATGAGGACGGGGTGCAGGCGGGCCTCGCCGTCGCCGAGGCGCTGGGCGGCGTGCGCCGGCCCTGGCGCGTGGCCGGCGAGTCGGACCGGCTGCCGCTTCCGCCCGATGCGCCGGCGCTGGTGGCATGAGCATCTCGGCGCTCTACACCGGCACGGTGGTGCATACGCGCATGCGCCCGGTCCGGCACCGGCTGCGTTATCGGATGCTGATGCTGCTCCTGGACCTCGATGAGCTCCCGGCGCTGTCCCGTCGGCTGCGGCTGTTCTCCAACGAGCGCTTCAACCTGTTCGGCTTCGCCGCGCGCGATCATCTGGCCCCCGGCGGCGGAAGCCTGCGCACGCAGGTGGAGGCGGCGCTGAGCGCCGCCGGGATCGGCCCCGACGGCGGTGCGATCCGTCTGCTGGCGATGCCGCGGGTGCTGGGCAGCGTGTTCAATCCGCTCAGCATCTTTTTCTGCCACGGGCGCGACGGGGCGCTGCGCGCAGTGCTCTACGAGGTGAACAACACGTTCGGCCAGCGCCACAGCTATCTCATCCCGGTGGCCGGGCCGGGCCTGCCGATCCGCCAGGAATGCGCCAAGGCGTTCTACGTCTCCCCGTTCATGGACATGGCGCTGCGCTACCGCTTCCGGCTGACCCCCCCGGGCGAGAAATTCGGCGTGGCGATCGAGGTTCGCGACCAGACCGGGCCGGTGCTGACCGCCGGTTTGGCGGCCCGGCGCACGGCGCTGACCGATGGCGCGCTGCTGCGCGGCTTCCTGCGCCACCCGCTGCTCGCCGCCCAGGTGCTGGGTGGGATCCATTGGGAGGCGGTGAAGCTCTGGCGCAAGGGGATGCGCATACGCCCGCGCCCGGCCCCACCGGCGGAGCCGGTCAGTATCGTCCTGCCCGGCGGGGTGGCATGAGCGGGCGGGCGATCGCCGGACCGGCGCCCTGGGCGCTGCATCCCGGCCGGGCGCTGCTGGCGCGCATACTGGCTCGGATCGAGGCCGGGGCACTGACCGTGATCCTGCCCGGAGGAACCCGCGCGCGTCACGCCGGCCCGGCACCGGGGCCGGAGGCGGTGCTGGTGCTGCATCGCTGGCGCGCGCTGCGCCGGCTGGCGACTGGCGGGGACATCGGGTTCGCCGAGGCCTATCTCGACCAGGACTGGTCCAGCCCCGATCCGGTGGCATTCCTGGAGCTGGCGGCGCGCAACATGGCCCGCATCCCGGGCGCCGAGGGCGGCGCGTGGCCGGTCCGACTATGGCATCGGCTGCGTCATCTGGCGCGCGCCAACACCCGCGCCGGCAGCCGGCGCAACATCATGGCGCATTACGATCTGGGCAACGATTTCTACGCCCAGTGGCTGGATCCGGGGATGAGCTATTCTTCCGGCATCTACACCGATCAAGCGGCCGACCCGGTGGCCGGGCTGGATGCGGCGCAGGCGGAGAAGCAGGACCGTGTGCTCGCGCTGCTCGATCTGAAGCCCGGGCAGCATGTGCTGGAGATCGGGTGCGGCTGGGGCGGGCTGGCCGAGCGCGCCGCCGCGGCGGGCGCGCATGTCACCGGACTGACCCTGTCGCCGGCGCAACTGCACTACGCCACCGCGCGGCTGGCACGAAGCGGGTTGGACCGGCGGGCCGAACTGCGGCTGCAGGATTACCGCGACGCCCAGGGGAGCTTCGACCGCGTGGTCTCGATCGAGATGATCGAGGCGGTAGGCGAGGCCTACTGGCCGACCTATTTCGAGACCCTGCGCGCCCGCCTGGCCCCGGGGGGCGTCGCGGTGCTGCAGGCGATCACGATCGCCGACGACTGGTTCGAGGCCTACCGAAGCGGCACCGATTTCATCCAGCGGGCGATCTTCCCGGGCGGGATGCTGCCCTCGCCGGGGGCGATCGCGGCGCTCGCCGAGCGCCACGGGCTGGCGGTGCGGGCGCGGGAGAGTTTCGGCGACAGCTATGCGCGTACCCTGGCCGCCTGGCGGGCGCGGTTCCACGCCGCCTGGCCGGCGATCGCGGCGATGGGCTTCCCGCCGCGGTTCCGCCGGCTGTGGGATTACTATCTGGCCTATTGCGAGGCCGGATTCCGCACCGGCCGCGTGGATGTGGGGCTGTGGCGGCTGGAGCCGCGCTGATGCCGGGCCGGCGCGTCGTGCTGGCCGCGGCCGCCGCCGCGTTCGTCCCGCCGGCGGGTGCGGCCGGGGGGAACCCGGCCGGGGGGGCGGCCACGAGCATGCCAGCCACGGGCATGCCAGCCACGGGCATGCCAGCCGCGGGCGCGCTGCGCTTCCGGCTGCTGCGCGAGGGGGCGGTGATCGGCAGCCACACGCTGCTGTTTCAGCCTGCACCGGATGGGTTCTCGATCGCCATCGCGGTGGAGATCGCGGTGCGGTTCGGGCCGCTGGTGCTGTTCCGATACCGGTTGCGCGGCTCCGAGACCTGGCAGGGCGGGCGCTGCGTGGCCGCGGACTCCCGCGCCGATGACGACGGAACGGAGCAGACGATGCGGGCGACGCGCGATTCGTCCGGGCTGTGGGTCGAAGGCACGGGAACGCCGCGCTACCTGGCGCCGGCGGATGCGCTGGTGGCCTCGCACTGGAACCAGGAGGAATTGCGCGGGCCGTGGATCAATCTGCAGAACGGGACGCTGCTGCATCCGCGTGTCACGCCGCTGGGCGCGGACCCGGCGCTGACGGCGTCCGGAACGCGCGTGCCGGCCAACTGCTTCGCGGTGACCGGACCGGCGCGGATGCGGCTCTGGTACACGCCCGCACAGGTTTGGACCGGGCTGGTGTTCGACGCGAGGGATGGCTCCGAGGTCCGGTACGAGAGGATGATATGAGCAGGATACGCGGATCGCTGTTGGGCGCCGTGCTGGTGCTGTGTCTTGCCGGCCTGCCAGGTTGCGCGACGTTCGGGACGCAACAGGCGCTGGCACCGGATGTCGATCTGTCGCGCTACGCGGGGCGCTGGTACATCATCGCGAATATCCCGTATTTCGCCGAACGCGGGATGGTCGGCAGCTATTTCGACGTGAGCTTCCCGGATGGGAAGGTGCACGACGTGTATGAGGGCCACGACGGCAGCTTCTCGGCCCCGCTGTCGCGGTTCGTGATGCGCGGCTACGTGGTGCCCGGCACCGGGAACGCCTATTGGCGGGAATCGCCGTTCTGGCCGGTCTATTTGTCGTATCTGATCCTGTACGTGTCCCCGGATTATCGCACGGCCCTGGTGGGCTACCCGGGACGTGGCTATGGCTGGGTGTTGTCGCGGCAGCCGCAGATGGACGAGGCGACGTACCAGGCGCTGCTCGCGCGGTTCGCCGCGGCGGGGTACGACGTGTCGCAGTTCCGGCGCGTGCCGCAGGTCCCCGATCAGATCAAGCCGTAGCGCGATCGCGGGTCGGCGGGGAACCGTCCCGGCAGGATGGAGCTCGGCGAGGGGGGCGTGGCCCGTGGGACGTGATCACGTCATCCCATCGCTGCGGCGCGGCGTGTCGCTCGGCATCGGAAGAGCCTCCGATCGATTTCGCTCATCGACCACGGCAACTCACGCGGATGCCGAGCGCGATGGCGGCGGGATCGCCGGGGTTTACCGCGACGAAATCGGGTGCCAGCGTCCTGCCCCCGCAATTCGTATAGGAATTTCCGAATAATCACCCTAAAGTGTCACGGCGTCGCTTCCGCTCAGCCGCACCACTCTCGCTCTTTGTTTGATCGCGTGATTCAGACCTGCGGCGAGCCCGCCTAAGGTCGTCGCGCTCTAATCCGGGCCCGACCATCAGAGCAGCCGCGCGCGTGGTGCCTGCGCGGATGGGGGGACAGGGAGCTGTGCTCATGTGCCAACACTGCGCCCCCGGCGCCTCTCAGGGTGCCACTGACCGCGCCCAGGTCCTGCACCTCCTGGCCATGCTCGAACATCCGGATGCGCTCCCCGCGGAGGCGGCTCTTCGGATCGCCGGCGCGCTGCTCGCGTGGACGGGACCGTCGAAGTCCGCCCTCGGGTGCGAGCGCGTGGCTGCGCCCGGAACCCCGATCAGCAACGACGCATAGGAGCCCGCGGCCATGCCCGAGGACCACGCCGTTCGTGCTCTGCCCGACCCATCGCCCACCCTGCTGGCCGAGCTGGAAAACCTCTATCGCGACCTGCACGCCAATCCCGAACTCTCGATGCAGGAGCAGCGCACCGCCGGGCTGGCGGCCGCATGGCTGCGCCGGAACGGCTATGACGTGACCGAAGATGTCGGTGGCACCGGCGTCGTCGGCTTGCTGCGCAATGGTGACGGGCCGACGGTGCTGCTGCGTGCCGACATGGACGCACTGCCGATCAAGGAGAGTACTGGCCTCGCATATGCCAGCAGCCGCACCGGCACCGACCGGTTCGGCCAGGCCACCTCGATCGCGCATGCCTGTGGGCACGACATGCACGTCGTCTGGCTGATGGGGGCGACCCGGATCCTGTCGGAGAATCGCGGCCTCTGGCGCGGAACGGCGATGGCGGTGTTCCAGCCCGGCGAGGAGACCGGCCAGGGCGCGCGCGCAATGATCGAAGACGGCATGGTGAGGCGCTTTCCGAAGCCGGATGTCTGTCTCGGCCAGCACGTGATGCCGCTCTCCGCGGGGCAGATCGGCTGGCGCGCCGGCACCATGCTCTCGGCCGGGGACAGCTGGGAGGTGACGCTGTTCGGGCGCGGCGCGCATGGTTCGATGCCGCAGAAGAGCGTCGATCCGGTGGTGATGGCGGCCTCGGCGGTGATGCGCCTGCAGACCGTGGTCTCGCGCGAGGTGGCGATGACGGAGTCCGCCGTGGTCACGGTCGGCACCATGCGGGCGGGCACGAACGAGAACATCATTCCCGACCAAGCGTTGCTGCGGCTCAACGTGCGCACGTTCAAGGAGGAGGTGCGCACCCGCGTGCTGGGCGCGATCAGGCGCATCCTGGAAGCGGAAGCCGCGGCATCGGGTGCGCCGAAACCGCCCGCGTTCTCCGTGCTGAGCCAATTCCCGCTCACCCGAAACGACCCCGGGGCGACGGAGAAGGTTGTGGCGGCGCTGCAGCGGCGGTTCGGCAGCGCGCAGGTGAGCGAGGTCGGCGCGGCCACGGCAAGCGAGGATTTCGGGCTGTTCGGCGCTGCCTGGAACGCCCCGTCCGTGTTCTGGGTCGTCGGCGGGATCGATCCCGAAATCTATCGGACGGCGGTCGCGGCGGGAAAGCTCGACGAGTTGCCGGCCAATCACGCCCCCGATTTCGCCCCGGTGATAGACCCGACCTTGCGGACGGGCGTTGCGACGATGCTCGCCGCCGCCAGCGCCTGGCTGCAACCGGCGTGATCGCGGCCCAGCCGGCTGTTCTTCTGGACAGTCCCGTTCTGCACACGCTCACCGATGTGCTGGACTGGGTGGGAACCCTGGTGTTCGCGTTCAGCGGCGCTCTGGTGGGGGTGCAGAAGCGATTCGACCTGTTCGGAGTTCTGTTCCTGGGTCTCGTGGTGGCGGTGGTCGGCGGCATGGCCCGCGACGTACTCATCGGCGCCGTACCGCCGGTGGCGATCACCAATATCCACTACTTCCTCATCTCCATCGCCGGCGGGCTGATCATTTTCTGGTGGTATCCGCGCGTGGCAACGCTGCAGCGGCCGATCCTGCTGTTCGACGCGGTGGGTCTCTCGCTGTTTGCGGTCACCGGTGCGCAGAAGGCGATCGAGTACGGCATCAATCCTGTGATGGCGGCCGTCCTCGGGATGATCACCGGCATCGGCGGCGGAATGACGCGCGATGTGCTGGCGGGTGACGTGCCATTCGTGCTCCGCGGCGATCTCTATGCCCTGGCCGCGCTGGCAGCCGGTGCCACGGTCTCGATCGGACGGGCGCTGGGGCTCGCGCCTCTGGCGCCGATGCTGCTGGGCGGGGTGATCTGCGTGTTCCTGCGCCTGATGGCCATCTATCGCGGCTGGCGCGCCCCGGTCGCGCCATGGGGCGGAAACGGATCCGCCTGACACCCGGCGGTCCATGGCCCGAGATCCCGCTCCATTGCCACCGCCGCCAGCCTTCGTGGTGCCGTAGAGCGTGCCATTCACATCGAGAAGGCCACTCGCGGGGGTGCTACCGTTGCTGCCGATGAAATCCACCAGCGTGTTGATCCCGCTGACCTGAGTCCCGAAAACCCCCCGATTGTGGGGAGAGTCCGCCCCCTGGAAGGAGGCGGCGATGAGACGGAGCCGGTTCAGCGAAGAGCAGATCATCGGCATCCTGCGCGGCCCGGCCTGTCCGAGCCTGGCGCCGGGCTCGCCGCCGTCAAGGACGCTGCGCGCCGCTGCGCGGCGGCTCGCCGAAGCGGGCGGGCCGTCCTTGACCGCGGCTGCGCGCGAGGCCCATGGAGGTTCCGGCCGGGGCAGGAAAGCGGCCCTCGGCCGAACAGAAAAGCGGGACCAGGATGGTGCTCTACAACCCGGCGGACTCTACTTCTGAGTGGAGGGAATTTGGGGCTCAGGTCACACGGCCGTCCGCTGCGCCGCCCTCGATCCTGGCCATGATCATGCGAAGGCCGCACCCTCGGCGCCGGTGATCAGCCGTTTCCGGCCATTGAGAAGGTAATGGTCGCCGTCGCGGCGCGCCCTCGTGGAGAGCTGCGACGGGCCCGAGCCCGCGCCCGGCGCCGGCTCGGTCATGCAGAAGCAGGAACGCTCGGGTTGAGAGCGGACGACGGTGCGGCGCGCGAGCCGATCCCCGCCACACCGGCGCGGTCACGAATCGAGCATTTCCGGGCGGAACAGCCGGCGCCGGCTGATGACCTTGCCGGAGACCATGAATTGGCCGTCCCCGGTGTAGTGCAGCGTCTCCGGATGCCGCGGCGTTCTGGCGACGTGCGCCTTCAGCACCTCGAAGATGAAGAAATTGTAGGTGTCGACCAGCGCATCATCATGGAGCCGGCACTCGAAACTGGCGTGGCACTCCGCGATCAGCGGCGCCTCAACATGCGTCGCCGGCTCCGCCGTCAGGCCGAACGTTTCGAATTTATCGATCTCCGCTCCGCTCGTGTTGCCGACACCGACGACGATGTCGGTCAGCGCCGTGGTCGGCAGATTGATCACGCACGCGCGGCTCCGGCGGATCAGCCCGAAGCTGAAATTGCTGCTGGCGATGACGCAGCCGACGAGTGACGGCGTGAACTCCATCACCGTGTGCCAGCCCATCGTCATGACGTTGCGCCGCGCGCCCAGCGCGGAGGACACCAGCACGATCGGTCCCGGTTCCAGGTAGCACCGGACCTGGGACACGGGGAAATCCACCTTCGCGCGCTGCCTCGCCATGGGGTCCTCACCTGCTCGGAGGGGCCGCCCGAACCGCACCGCACGCCGCCCGCCCGGGCCCTCACGTCCGATTCGGGCTTGCGCCGCGCGTTGAAAATGCCCCGTCCCAACCTTGCGCTTGCTGCGGCGGCAATGGAAGGCAGCCGGAGCGCCATGCCGACCAATCGCGGCTCCCCTGCCGCCGGCACAGCGGCGCCGTGGCTTCCCTCCCGATTTCCCCCTGCTCTCGTGCTCCGACTTAATCGGACGCTTCAGGCAGACGGCCGAGCTTGGCGAGGATGTCGTCAGCACGTTTGGTCCAGACCAATGGCCTGTGGTTGCGGATTTGCTCGCGGATGTAACAGCGGATGGCGTGTTGGAGATCGGCGACGCAGGTGAACACGCCGCGCCGGATGCGTCGCCGGGTGATGACAGAGAAGAAGTTTCAGACGGCGTTGATCCAGGACGTGGAGGTTGGCGTGAAGCGGATCGTGACGCTCGGTGAGCGCGATCGCGCCGCCCACTCGGTCCGGGCCCTTGCAATAGACAAGGGTCACCTTGCCATCCGGCTTGGTCACCCCCACCCGGCTGTTGCCCTGAAGGCTCAACAGAAAATCGTGATCCTTACCGATCGGGGGCTATTCCTCCTCGTCTTTGTGAGCGTCCGCCGCCCGATCCGGTGGGCGGTCCATGGTTGCGATCTGATGCGGATAGACCGCCACCAGAGAGAACCCGGCGCGGCTCCTGGCGTCATCGCGCCGGACCACGTCCGCCCGCGCCAGGTCGCGTCGCTCCGCCGTCAGCGCGCCGGCGCGGCGTGCGGCCGGGATGAACGGGCAGGAGCCCGCGAGATCGATGTCGTGCCCGAAGGCCAGGGCGCAGTCGAACTCGCTGCGATCCTGGTGCCGAGCACCGCCGAGGCGAGCGAACTGGACGCCGTGATCGCCGCGCTGGAGCGCTCCGCCGCGGTGAAGAGCGCGACCTGGACGGTGGGGACGACGTCGTGAATGAAGCACGCGCCCCGCTGGCATCGGCAACGCCTGCGACGGGCCCGGCGCCGCGGCGAGCGGTGCGGCGGCAAATCCAGATATCGCCCGAGCACGGCTGAGTAATTTCCGAGGCTATCGCCGCCGACTCGCTGCTGGTTAAGTTGCAGGATGCCCAGTGAGGACGGCTCGGTGCGGCAGTCTGCTGTCCTTCGTCCGGAGGTCGCCCGTCCCACAACCATTGGCGCAGTTGGCCATAGCCTCACGATTTTTCTCTATCAGGTAAGGAACGCCATCAATGTCGCAGTCACCGAAGCATCCGGCGGGTGAGCCTCACCACCAAGCGGCCGCTCACCACCACGCCGCCGCGCATCATCACCATCAGGCCGCCCATCATCACGATCTCGGTCAGCACGAAGATGCCAAGCAGCATGCAACCGCGGCTCTCGCACATAGCGAATCCGCCCACAAACATACAACGACTGCCCACGGTCATTCCCACAAGTGACGACGGAACGAGGGGAGGGCGGTAGCCCTCTCCTCTGAAATTCGCCTTTTCCCGACCGGATGCAGATCATCCTCGATCGAGAGAGAAAAATGCGAGATCAGAACTTCAGTCCGGCGTCACGCCGTGCCGCACTCAAGACCGGGCTTGCCGTGATAGCCGCAGCAGGCGTTGCGGGTATCGCGGCCATTGCCAAGGCCGAGACTACCAAGGTGACCCCCGTCACCGTTGGCTACCAAACAAAGCCGAGCAACGGGCAGCAATGCAGCGGTTGCGTCCAGTTCGCCCCGCCGGATGCGTGCAAGCTTGTCTCTGGCACGATCAGCCCAGGTGGCTGGTGCAAGTTGTACGCCCCCAAGGGCGCCTGATCGACGCTTCGGCCGGACAACATGGCCGCCATTGCAAAGCCTCTGACGGGTCGCGCTCGACGAAGAAGCACGACGTATCCGTCATCAAGGAGTACCGGTCCCGATGCCGTCTCAGTCCGAACACGATATCGAACAGCTGAACAGATTGATCGAAGCCACGATCGACAATGCGAAGGGGTATCACGACGCCAAGGCGGCGGCCGCAAGTTCGCAGGTGTCCACGCTGTTCCGCGAGCGTGCCGCCAAGCGAAGGGAGGTCGTCCTGCGCCTGCAGACCGAGGTACGGCGCCTGGGTGGCAGGGCCGTGGAGGACGGCACCGTGATCGCCGCCGCGCAGCGCTGGTTCACTCATGTCAAGAACAGCATAGCCGGCAGCGATGCGGCGATCATCGCCAAGGTTCAGTCGGGCGAAGATCAGGTCGAGGGCGCCTACGCCGCCGCCCTTCAGGATGGACTGATTTCCGTCGACGTCCGAACGCTGATCACGAGCGCCTACGGAACGATCAAAGCGGACCATGACCAGGTGCGCGACATGAGGCAGGACCCGCAGGCCGAGGAGTTGGGCAAGAAGGCGATCGGCAGGACCGTCGGCGATGCTGTATGATGCGGGCAAGCAGCAATGCGTCGTCCAACCGCGATCCGCCCGCTGCCGGGTTCGATGAGGCCGGCCCATTCGGCGAAGCCGCCGAGGCCGTGCGCGATGTCGGCCGCAAGGCTGCAGCGGCGGTGACGGATATCGGCGAGGATGTCTACCAGAGCGGTGCCAGGGGCGGCGCCCTTGTCGCCCGCTATGTCGGCGCGCACCCGGTGGCATCGATCGCCATCGCCGCGTCTCTCGGTCTGTTCGCCGGCCTGCTGTTCTCGCGCCGTTGAGATGCGCCGGGAGGGGCACGATCCATCTCGCGATGCCGCGCGGATGCGCGCTAGCCGGTGATGCTGTTTTCGCGCCGACGGTCTCGCGCGCGGGCCACGCTCGGCACCGCGATCTACACCGGCTTTCTCGCCCGGGCCGCCCGCTCCGGCGTCACCGAGGTCGCGGCGTTCGGCTCCAATCCGGGCGCGTTGCGGATGCTGGTGCACGCGCCCGCGCGGCTGCCCGCCGGGCGGCCGCTGGTCGTTGTGCTGCACGGCTGCGGCCAGGACGCGGAAACGTTCGCCGCGGACGCTGGCTGGCTCGCGCTGGCGGCGCAGTTCCGGCTGGCGCTCCTTCTCCCGCAGCAGACCTACGAGAACAATCGCGGCCGCTGTTTCAACTGGTTCCGTCCGGATGATGTGCGGCGCGGCGGCGGCGAGGCGATGTCGATCCGTCAGATGCTGCGCCACGCGGTCGGCCGCTTCGGCTCCGATCCGCGGCGGATCTTCATCGTCGGCTTCTCGGCCGGCGCGGGCATGGCGGCGGCGTTGCTGGCGGCCTATCCGGCCGTGTTCGCGGCCGGCGCCGTGGTCGCTGGCACGCCCGTCGGCTGCGCCCGGACGCGGATGGGGGCGATGCTGCACATGCGCCAGGCCGGTTCGCAGCGGACGCGGATGGCGCTGGCCGAGGATGTGCGCGCGGCCTCGCGGTCGCGCTCGCGTCCGCGCCTGCATCCGCGAACGGTCTGGCCGCGCCTGTCCATCTGGCACGGCGAGCGCGACCGCACCGTCGACCCGGGCAACGCGGAGGCGCTGGCGGCGCAGTGGAGCGAACTGCACGGCCACGGCCCGGCGCCGAGCCGCGACGAAGTCTCGCCCGGCGTCCGGCACCGCAGCTGGGGCCGGCCCAACGGACCCTCCGCCGTTGAACTGTGGACGATCGCAGGCATCGGGCATGGATTTCCGGTCGATGCCCGCACGCAGGCGAGCGGCCGCGTGGGGCCGTGGGTGGTGGATGCGGGCCTGTCCGCCGCCCAGGCGATGGCGGCGTTCTGGGGGCTGGACCGTCCAGGGGCCTGAAGCTTTTCCGGGCGCGCCCCGCGTACCGCCGCCCCGCGCACCGGCGCGCAGGCCCGGGCGGGGCTACAGCATCGCCAGCGGGGTGCGCCGCCGGGGTGGGGGATGCGTGGCGTCGATCGTCGCCAGGTCTTCCGGGCTCAGGCGCAGATCGGCGGCGGCGGCGTTGGCCTGGACGTGGGCGATGCTGGCGGCTTTGGGGATGGCGATGATGCCGGGGCGGCGCAGGCACCAGGCGAGCGCGACCTGCGCCGGCGTCGCGCCGTGGCGCTTGCCGACCTCCGCCAGCGCCTTCGAGCGCAGCAGCGTGCCGGCCTGGCCGAGCGGCGTGTAGGCCATCACCGGCATGGCGCGCGCCGCGCACCAGGCCAGCAGGTCGAACTCGATGCCGCGCTGATCGGGGTTGTAGAGCACCTGGTCGGTGGCGCAGGCGCTGCCGCCGGGCAGGGCGGCGAGCTCGGCCATGTCGTCGGCGTCGAGGTTGGAGACGCCCCAGAAGCGGATCTTTCCGTCCTCGCGCAGCCGCGCCAGCCCGGCGACGGTCTCGGCCAGCGGCACCGCGCCGCGCCAGTGCAGCAGATAGAGATCGATGGTGCCGGTGCCGAGCCGCTTCAGGCTCGCCTCGCAGGCGGCGACGAGCCGCTTGCCGCCGGCATTGTGCGGATAGACCTTCGAGACCAGGAACACCTCGTCCCGCCGCCCGGCGATGGCGGCGCCGACGATGCGCTCCGCGCCGCCTTCGCCGTACATCTCGGCGGTGTCGATCAGGGTCAGGCCGAGATCGAGACCGGCGCGCAGGGCGGCGATCTCCGCCGCCCCGCGGTCGCCGCGCTCGCCCATGTGCCAGGTGCCCTGGCCGAGCGCCGGCAGCTCCGTGCCGTCCGGCAGGCGGGCGCGTTGGATCATCGGGGGAGGGGGATCATGCGGCGAGGGCCTCCGCGGCGCGCATCACGCGCAGGAAATTGCCGCCCCACAGCGCCGCGATGGCGCCGGCGTCGTAGCCGCGGGCGCAGAGCTCGGCGGTGACGTTGCCGCTTTCCGCCGCGTTGCGCCAGCCGCTGATGCCGCCGCCGCCATCGAAATCCGAGGAGATGCCGACATGCTCGAGGCCGATGCGCCGCACCGCGTAGTCGATATGGGTGACGAGATCGGCGACGGTGATGCTCGCCTCCGGCGCGCCGCGGCGCAGGAAGGCGGGCATGGCGGTGATCTGGATGACGCCGCCGGCATCGCGCAGCGCGTCCAGCTGCTCGTCGTCGAGATTGCGCGGATGGTCCGACAGCGCGCGGGCGCAGGAATGCGACGCGACCACCGGCGTCCGCGACCACGACGCGGCCTGCATCATCGTCGTCTTCGCGGTGTGGGAGACATCGACCATGATGCCGAGCCGGTTCATCTCGCGGACGGCCTGCCGGCCGAGCGGGCTCAGCCCGCCATGCAGCGCCTGCGGGTCGCCGAGCTCGGCGCGCGGGATGGCGGCGTCGGCGAGCGCGTTGTGGCCGTTATGGGTGAGGGTGACGTAGCGGACGCCGCGGCCGGCGAAAACGGCGATCCGCGACAGGTCCGGCCCGATGGCCTGCGCGTTTTCCACCACCGGGATCACGGCGATCGCCCCGGCACGGTGCGCCGCCTCGACGGCGTCCGCGCTCGTCGCCACGCGCGCGGCGGTGCCGCCGCCGCCCGCGCCCATGGCGTGGATCGCCTGCAGCATGGCCAGCGCGCGGTCGAAGGCGGCGGCGCTGGCGGCATCGGTGCGCGGACCCTGCGGCACATAGGCGACGAAGCAGCCGGCGGCGAGCCCGCCGCGGCGCATCTTCGGCAGATCGACGCAGCGCGAGGATTCGCTGAACGGGTCCGGCCCGTCCGGCCAGGGAATGTCGATATGGCTGTCGAGCGTCAGCGTGCGTGCGTGCAGCGCGGCGGAATCGGTCATCGGGCGGCTCCGTCGCGGCGCGGGACGATGTTGTTGGAGACCAGCACCAGCACCGGCGCGCCGGCCTGGTTGGCGGTGGTGATGCGCAGCTTCACCAGCCCGATTTCCGGGCGCGAGCGCGAGGGGCGCAGTTCGATGATCTCCGAGACCGCCCCGAGCACATCGCCCGGGCGGGCGGGATTGGGCCAGCGCAGCTCGTCCATCCCCGCCCCGATCACGCCGCCGGCGAAGGGCACGCTTTCCACCAGCAGGCGCATGGTGAGCGCGGTGGTGTGCCAGCCGCTGGCACACAGCCCGGCGAAGAAGCTCGCCGCCGCCGCCGCTTCGTCCAGATGGAAGGGCTGCGGATCGAACTCGGCGGCGAAATGCTTGATCGCCTCGGCGGTGAGGGTGTGGGTGCGCGAACGGAAGGTCTGGCCATGCGACAGGTCCTCGAAATAGAGCGGCGCCGTCATCCGGCACGGTCCTTCAGCTCGATCTCGAGGAAGGTGAAGCTCTCCGCCCCGCCATTGAGCACGTCGTGCTCCACGCCCGCCTTGCGGAAATAAGGACTTCCGGGAACCAGCGCCGTATCCGTGGTGCCGCCGGCGCCGATGGCGCGCAGCGTGCCGGTGGTGAGCGGGACGACGACATAGTCGTAGCCGTGCCGATGATGCCCGGTGGCATCGCCGGGCCCGAGCGTCCATTCGGTGACGCGCACTTCCTCGCGGTCGATCAGCAGCGTGTGTTTCGCCTCGGCCATCTTTGCCCCCCTTCTGGCTGGCGCGGCACTGTCGCGCCTTGGGGGGGTGGTGTCCAGGGTGAGGGGCAGCTCCCTTCGGTGATGCCTCATTGGCGGACGTTGGGGTGTGGCCGGGAGCGGTCGTCCGCCGCGGGACGAAACCCAGGACATATGCAAAAATCCAGGCTCCTGAAATCAGCTCGGTTTTCATTTGCGTACATGACCGCCGCGATAGATGGCCATAGGGCAGCGGTGTACTCCGCGCTTTTGTGCTATGGCGGGCAACCATGGATAAGCAGGACATCATCGCCCGGTTGCGGGAGAACGAGGCGGCGCTGAAAGCGCGCGGTGTCGTGCATGCGGCGCTGTTCGGCTCGCGCGCGCGGGGCGATGCCCGTCCCGACAGCGATACCGATATCATGATCGAGATCGACCCTGCAGCCCGGATCGGCGTGTACGAGTATGTCGGGTTGAAGGACTATATCGCCAGCCTGTTCGACGGGCCGGTTGACGTCGTGAGCCGCGACGGACTCAAGCCATATGTGAGACCGGCCGCTACGATCGATGCGATCTATGCCTTCTGACCGCGAAGCGACCAGCCGCTGGCTCAACGACATTCACCATCACATCGTCCTCGCCCAGAGATTCGTGGAGGGCATGACCTATGAAGCCTTGCGCGACGACCTGCGCACCACGTACGCGGTGACTCGCTGCCTTGAGATCATTTCCGAGGCGTCGCGCCGGTTGCCGGACGAGTTGAAGGCGCGGCATCCATCGGTCGCGTGGAAGAACATGGCCGGAGCGGGCAACGTGTATCGCCACGCCTACGAGGACGTGGCGGTGTCCTTCATATGGATTGTGCTTGAGGATCACCTGCCTCCGCTGCGCATTGTTGTGGAACAGGAGTTGGCGGGCCTGGGCAGCCCATGATCTACGGCCATGCCCGCGTCTCGACCGACGGCCAGAGCGTCGCCGCGCAGGGGGCGCAGCTCCGGGCCACGCAGGTCGGCCTTGCGGAAATAGGGTTTTCCGGGAACCAGCGCCGTATCCGTGGTGCCGCCGGCGCCGATGGCGCGCAGCAGCCCGGTGGTGACGGGCAGGACGACATAATCGAAGCCATGGCGGTGATGCCCGGTGGCGTCCCCCGGCCCGAGCGTCCATTCGGTGACGCGCACTTCCTCGCGGTCGATCAGCAGCGTGTGTTTCGCCTCGGCCATCTTCGCCCCCCTTCTGGCTGGCGCGGCACTGTCGCGCCTTCGCGGGGGTGGTGTCCAGGGCGGGGCTTGGTTTGGCGTTCTGGTTCGGGGGATGGTGCGCGCCGAGATTAGCAATGGGCTTTATGAGACCGAGGCGATCTGGCAGGGTAGAGTTTGGCGGCCTTTTGAGACGGTGTCGTTCGCCAGCCTCGGATGGATCGATTAGTTCAATCGTCGCTGCCGCTGGAACTTGTTGACAATATCTCGTTCACCGAGACAGGGGATGAACGATTGGCACAGCTTAGCGGCGTGAAAAGCAGCGCGTGGCGCGATGGGTCCGGGCTCCGGAAAATCCGGCGCGGCTGTTGCCCTCCATATGGTGGTGCTCGCAACTTGCGTAGGCAATCCAGATAGTCAGGGAATAATTAAATGGCGGAAGAAACGTTAGGAACTGGCGCCCTACTACCGGTGCTGTCACGTGCGACCCACCAAGATCTGGACGACATCGTGACCGCGCTCAACAAGGGTTGGGACGTGTTCATCACCTGGGATGAGCGCTACAAGGCGATCCGCCACGATCTGACCCAGAATCCCGGATTGGTGGCCGAGTATATCCTCAGGGCCGGTGCCCACCGCATTGCGGACCCGTTCCGCCAAACTGCCCGGAGCTACCCTGAAGTCGTGCAGGATGCCTGCCGCGGCGTCGGGGTAAAGAGCTCGACGACAGAGCCAGATG
>JAKAZO010000136.1:1294-4085 GCA_021815825.1 Pseudomonadota bacterium | reverse complement strand
GCGGAGATCGGATTCTTATGAAGACACATGCGCGCGTGGTTGTCATCGGCGGCGGTGCCGTCGGGTGCAGCGCTCTGTACCACCTCACGCAGCTGGGGTTGACCGATGTCGTCCTGCTCGAGCGCGACGAGCTGACGGCCGGCTCGACCTGGCATGCTGCTGGGAACGTACCGACGTTCTCGACGTCGTGGAACCTGCTCAAGATGCAGCGCTATACGACGCGCCTGTATTCGGACCTCGCCCGGCGTACCGGCTATGACATCAATTACCATGTCACCGGGAGCATCCGGCTGGCGCACACGCAGGATCGCGTCGATGAATTCCGCCACATCGCCGCGCAAGCCCGCGCCCAGGGCACGGAATTCGAGCTACTCTCTCCGGCCGAAATCACCGCCCGCCATCCGTTCGTCAAGACAGATGGACTGCTCGCGGCACTCTGGGATCCCTACGACGGTGACATCGATCCGGCCCAGATGACGCAGGCACTGGCCCGGGGTGCGCGCGAAAGCGGAGCGGAGATCTACCGCAACACCAAGGTTACGGCGATCGAACGCACACGCTCCGGCGAGTGGCGGGTTATCACCAACCAAGGCACAGTTCAGGCCGATACGGTAATCAACGCCGCTGGATACCGCGGCGGCGAGGTTGCCGCGCTCGCCGGCCAGTACCTGCCAATCGTCACGATGTCGCATCAGTATCTGGTGACCGAGGACATTCCCGAACTGGTGGAGCGTGGTGCGGCGCGCCTGCCACTGATGCGTGACCCGGACGTCAGCTATTACCTGCGCCAGGAACGTCAAGGCCTGCTGCTCGGCCCCTACGAGTGGCAGGCAACTGCCCACTGGCTCGAGGGCCTCCCGGAGGAGTTCGCGCATCAGCTGTTCGATGACGATCTGGGGCGACTCGAGAAGTACATCGAGGCGGCCTGCGACCGGGTTCCGATCCTCGGCACGGTTGGCATCAAGACGGTCATCAATGGCCCGATTCCCTACGCGCCGGACGGCAATCCACTGATCGGCCCGGCTCCGGGTCTGCCGGGCTTCTTTCACTGCTGCGCGTTCACGTTCGGCATCGCTCAGGCAGGCGGTGCCGGCAAGGTCATCGCCGAATGGGTGGCCCACGGGCAACCTCAATGGGATGTCTGGCCGCTCGACTCCCGGCGCTTCCTGCAATTCGCGAATCACCGGTATGCGCTCGCCAAGGCTGTCGAAACCTATCAGCAGGAGTACGCGATCGGCTATCCCGCCGAGGAACGACCGGCTGGCCGCCCCGCCAAAACCTCCCCGGTCTACCAGCGTCTGAAGGACAAAGGGGCGCGCTTCGGCGCGCGTGGCGGATGGGAACGCGCGGTGTACTTCCCCGAGCCGGGCGACCCTGCAGGGGCCGAGGCGTCGTTTCGGCGGCCGGCCTGGCACACATCCGTTGCGCGTGAATGCGCCGCCGTCGCTGAACGCGTGGCGATCCTCGACCTTCCGGGCTTCAGTAAATTTGAGGTCACCGGCTCAGGCGCCCGCGACTGGATCGATTACATGATCGCCGGTGCGCTGCCTCGCCCCGGACGCAGCGCTCTGAACTACCTCTGTGCCCCGACCGGCGGCATCGTCACTGAAATGACGGTGACCGCCCTTGCAGCAGATCGATATTGGCTGATCGGCGCCGCCGCCGGCGAGCGTCACGACGAACACTGGCTCAGCGAGCATCTGCCCTCGAATCGAGAGGTCCGCCTGGAGAACCTCTCGTCGCGCTTCGGCACCTTGATTGTCGTCGGTCCGAAGTCCCGCGAGCTCCTGGCTCGCGTCACGCCCGCCGATTTGTCCAATGCGGCCTTTCCCTGGCTCTCGACTCGTACCATCGACATCGGTTACACACGTGCGCACGCTCTGCGCGTCAATTACGTCGGTGAGCTCGGCTGGGAGCTGCACATCCCGGTCGAGCACCTGTCGTCGGTCTACGATCTGATCTGGGAGGCCGGAGAACGCTTCGGGATCAAGGACTTCGGGCTGTACGCGATGGAGAGCCTTCGGCTGGAGAAGTGCTATCGATCCTGGAAGGCCGATCTGACCACCGAATACACGCCACTCATGGCCTCGCTGGAGCGCTTCGTCCGGCTCGACAAGCCTGGTGGGTTCATCGGCCAGGAGGCTTTGCAGCGCGAGGCCGCCACGGGACCTCGCGAGCGATTCGTACCGCTTATCGTAGATGCCACCGATGCCGACGCCGCCGCCGTCTCGATTGTGTATGACGGCAGCGCACAGGTCGGACTGGTCACCTCCGGGGGCTTCGGCTACCGGCTCGGGAAAAGCATCGCACTCGCCTACCTCAATGCCGACGTGGCGGTACCGGGCAAACAAGTCGAAGTCGAGATTCTCGGTAGTCGGCGTCAGGCCGTCGTGGGGCGTGAACCGCTCTATGACCCGGACAACGCCCGACTTCGCGCCTGAGCGCGGTACGGGCGCTCTCAAGGGACCCGGTGCTGCAGGGTCGGCAATGCGCAGCACTGCGGCCGGACAGCCAAAGCGACCCTGCGCCATGCGCGATGCGCATCTCGGACACGCCCGGGTGTCGCGACGTAGGTGGCTCGGCGAGTTGACTCAACGCGACTCTACGATTCCGCCAGATCGCCCAGGCGCTGCGCCAAGGGTCCGAGCCACGGCTCGAAGCGGCGCCACTGGTCGAGCCCCTCGGTGTTGATCGGTCGTCGAACCTGTTCGGAACTCGCCGTGTGCACGCGTCGCTCGGTCTTATAGAACTCGAGACACCCCTGCTCGAAGGGTAACCCACAGAACGCAAG
>JAKAZO010000136.1:0-1194 GCA_021815825.1 Pseudomonadota bacterium | reverse complement strand
CGATACCGGGACTCGCTCTTCTTCAGCGCATTACCGCGCTCGTAATAGCCAAACGCCTCGGCGTACTGGCCTCGATCCTCGAGCGCCTTGCCGAGCGCGAAGCACAGATGAAATCTGTCGACCACGGACAGGCGCGGCGCCGCTTCGGCACGGCGCATCTCCTCGATCTCCTCGTCCGTGAAGCGATAGGTCTTAAGGTTGGCCAGGCTCCAGTACGCATCGCCGTAGCCGGCGCGGCAGCGTGCCGCCCGGTGGTAGGCCTCAATGGCCTCCGTTTGCCGCCCAAGTGTCTTCAGCGTGTGTCCCATCGAAAGATGCAGCTCCGCATGATCCGGAGTCTCTTTCAGCAGCTGGCCGTACAAGCGAAGAGCCGTCTCGCACTCGCCCAGTTCGGTGCAGATGGTCGCCTGGGCCGTCAGATAGGCGCGGTTTTCCGGCTCGATCTGCTGCAGCATCTGGATCTGCTCGCGCGCCTGCCGGTGCTTGTGCCTCTGCAGCAGGACTTGAACGTAGTCAAAGCGCGCCGCCCGGTAATCGGGTTCCATGCGCAACACGTTCTCAAGCAGCAGCTCGGCATCATCCAGGACGTCCAGCTTCATGCCGATCTGCGCCAGCAGCCGCATGCCTTCAATGTGATCACCGTGCGTCAGCAGATAGCGGCGCACCAGGCTTTCGGCGCTCTCGATCTCCCCATCGGAGAACATGCTGCGGGCCGTGACGATCTCGGTCGGAAGCGAGGCGAGCTTGGCGACGTGCGCGGCGGCCGTGGCAGCGTCGGCTCCGCGTCCGTTCATGCGATACAGCGACTCCAGGGCACGCCAGCTCGCCGGCAGCGCCGGATTGAGCCGTATGGCACCCTCGAATGCCTCGATAGCTTCCGGCGCCCGCCGCTGCATGACCCGGCAGTGACCGCGCTCCTGGTAGGTTCGGGGGTACTCCGGGTACAGCGCCTGCAGCCGCTCCAGCGTGGCGAGCGCCGCATCGATGCGCCCCTGCAGCCGCTGCGCGACGGCAAGCATGTAGAGCCCATCGCGGCTCTCGGGCTGCTCAGCCAGGAGTGCGCAAGCCTCACGCTCGGCCTGTGCGAACTGGCCCTGCTCGAGCGACTGGCGCACTCGAGCGGTTGCGGGTTGCGTCACCGCGCTTTCGGCTTGCATCGGACCCCCGGGAACGTTCCCGCTTGGACGTGAAACT
>JAKAZO010000058.1:14336-20067 GCA_021815825.1 Pseudomonadota bacterium | reverse complement strand
TGGCGCGCATGGCCGCGGGTCTGGCCGATGATCTCGCCGCCACCGTGCTGCTTGCCACCGATACGCCGGTGCTGGTCGCCCCGGCGATGAATGTGCGCATGTGGCAGCACCCGGCGACGGTGGCGAATCTGGCGACGCTGCGCGCGCGCGGGGTCGCTGTGGTCGGGCCGGACGAGGGGGCGATGGCCTGCGGCGAGTTCGGCCCGGGACGGCTGGCGGAGCCGCCGGCGATTCTCGCCGCCATCGCCGCGCGGCTGGACGGTGCGGGGCCGCTCGCCGGCCGCCGCGCGCTGGTGACGAGCGGGCCGACGCACGAGCCGATCGACCCGGTGCGCTATCTCGCCAACCGTTCGAGCGGACGGCAGGGCCACGCCATCGCCGCGGCGCTGGCCGAGCTCGGTGCCGCGGTGACGCTGGTCAGCGGTCCCGTCGGCATCGCCGACCCGCCCGGCGTGCGGGTGGAGCGGGTCGAGACCGCCGAGCAGATGCTCGCCGCCTGCCTCGCCGCGCTGCCCGCGGACGTCGCGGTCATGGCCGCGGCGGTGGCGGACTGGCGGGTGGCGGATCCGGGCGGGCAGAAGCTCAAGAAGGTCGCCGGCGCGCCGCCCCCCGCGCTCGCGTTGACGCCCAACCCCGACATCCTGGCGCGCGTCGCGGGACTGGCGACCGGGCGGCCGCGCCTCGTGATCGGCTTCGCGGCCGAGACGGAGCACGTCCTGGCCCACGCCCAGGCCAAGCGCGCCCGCAAGGGCTGCGACTGGATCGTCGCCAACGACGTCTCCCCGGCGACGGGGATCATGGGCGGGGAGCAGAACGAGGTGCATCTGGTCAGCGCCGATGCGGTGGAGGATTGGCCGCGCATGACGAAAACCGAGGTCGCGAGCCGGCTGGCGCGGCGCATTGCCGAGGCGCTGGCGTGAGCACGGAGATCCAGGTCCGCCGTCTGCCCCATGGCGAGGGGCTGCCGCTGCCGGCCTATGCGACGCAGGGAGCGGCGGGGATGGACCTGCTCGCCGCCGTCCATGAGCCGCTGACGCTCGCGCCCGGAGCACGGGCGCTGGTGCCGACCGGCCTGGTTCTGGCCCTGCCGCCGGGCCATGAACTGCAGATCCGTCCGCGCTCCGGCCTGGCGCTGCGTCACGGCATCGTGCTGCCGAACAGCCCCGGCACGGTCGACGAGGATTACCGCGGCGAGCTGCAGGTGATCGTGCTCAACGCGGGCAGCGAGGCGTTCGAGATCACGCGCGGGATGCGGATCGCGCAGGCGGTGCTCGCCCCCGTCACGCGGGCCGCCTGGCGCGAGGTCGCGGTGCTGGAGGAGACGACCCGTGCCGCCGGCGGCTTCGGCAGCACGGGGCTCGGCCCGCTTTCAGAACGGGATGCGGGCGGTCATGATCCAGGCGTGGTTGTAGAGCGGGGTTAGCGCCGGCTCATAGGTCTGCTTGGTCAATGCGGTCTGATAGCCGACGCCGATATTGACCTTGAAGCGCCAGAACAGCGGGAAGCGGCCGAAGATCACGCCGGGCATCGCGAACAGCTGATTCTTGCCGCCGCGCTGGTTGCCGTCGAGCCAGAGCGTGTCGTTCAACTCAAATTCCGGCCAGATATATTGCAGGACATGATATTGCAGGGCGACGTTCGTCACCAGCTGTTTGCCGACGACGGCAGCATTGTTGATCGGGTAGGCGAGACCCATCGTCGCCTGAAAATCGAAATCGCCCCAGCCCATGCCGCCGGCGATGGTGGGTGTGACGTAGTAGGCATTGGTCGAAAACGGCTTGATACCTGCCGGTGCCTGACCCGAGAGAAAGAAGGTCAGGATATAGTTGCCGTTCTCTTCGTTGGCGGTGAGAAGCCTCTGCTTGTAGAGAAAGAACGGCCAGTCACCGAAGCCTTCGACCGTTTTGTGCCCCAAGACAGTGCTCTGGATATAGGGCGGGTACTGGAGGATGAATTCGACGGTTTCGAACGGGATCAGTTCGAGCCCCTTGCCGGCATCATAATTGACGATCCCGGCGCCCTTGGCGTTGGTCTGCCAATACTGGTCCCAGCGCAACTCTTCTTCGAGGCGCGGCGTGACGGTGACGATGGGCGTCATCCAGTGCGGCTGCTCGCCCTGGGCCTTGTCGACGCGGGTGAACCAGTTGGCGAAGTACTGATGGAGCGGAGAGCCGGGGCCGTCGTCCGGGTTGGTCGTGCCGCTCGTGCCGGCATTGCCGGCATCGGCGAGCATCGTCGACGTGTCCGGCAGGTTGACCTGGGCCGTGGAGTCATCGGCACGGGCCGGGGCGGCGAGCAGAGCGGCGGCGGCAAAAAGGAGGGCCGCGCTGGCCGTGGCCAGCGGAGCGGTGTGGTCGGTCATGAGGTCCTCTTCCCAGGCAGGCCGGATCGGCCATGGTTATTTGTGATCGTATATAACGAGCGCAACGCTATGCGCAACTGGATACAGAGCGCGTGCGTCCGCCTGGATTCGTTGAAGCTCCATGGACGCCGCGGCGACGGAACAGTCGCCCTGCCGGTGCGTGGTCGCAGGCTGCGTGCGTTCCACCGGCTTTGCACAAAAATCGACCCTGATGCGTTTTAATCGAGTGGTGTGCAAAAACACTTGCCGCAGCCGGCCGCCGATTTTAGGATGGGCGCTTGGCGTGCGGCCCAGCCGGCCTGCCGGTATCGGAGCGGCGCGTTCAGATCGGAGGCTGCTCCAGAGATCGTTTCGAGGGTTATCGAACTGGCCGAATTTGGCATGATCCGGCGCCTTCCCGCGGCGCACCCCAGCTCCGTCCGGCGCCGCTCCCGCTGGTTCGGGGGGCCGGTTTCGCGATGACAACGATGGCGCACGTCCCCGAGTCGCCCGCGGGCGCCGTGTCCGCGGCTGCGGCGCCGGCCTTGCTGCAGGCGATCGATTTCGGCCTCGCGGGCAACAGCGCCGCGGTCCTGGGCGAGGGCTGGGCCCACACCGAGGCGGAGCGGACCTGGTCGATCGGACCGCGCAGCACGCTGCTGCTCGAGCCGATCGGGGAGCCGATGCAGGCGCTGCTCGAAATCGACGTGCTGCCGCTCACCGAGGCCGGCGTGCTGGACGCGCAGCGGCTGGCGATCGAGATCGGCGGCGCCGTGGTGGCGTCGGTGCGCGTTGGCAGCCGGGCGGTGCTCGGCTTCGAGGTCGCGCTGCCGGCCACCGGCGGGCGTCCGCTGCGCATCACCTTCCGCCATCCCGATGCCGCCACGCCCTTGGACCTCCGCGGGGTCCCTGACCGCCGCATGCTCGCCTTGTTCTTCCGCAGCCTGCGTCTCTGGCGGCTGCCCAACGGGGACGCCGAGGGCGCGGCGCCCGAGCCGGCGCCCATCTCCCCGGTCCCGCTCTCCCGCCCGGCGACGACGGCGAGCGATACCGAACTCATGCTCTCGCTCGAGAGCATCGGCTATAATTGCGAGCTTGGCATGGTCCAGCGCGCCTTCGCGGCCGAGCCGCTGGGTCTGTTCCGCTTCGCCACCACGCCGATCGAGAGCCTGATCGCACTGCTCGACGACGGCTTGGCCCGCATCGGCGACCCCGCCGCCATGCGCGTGCGCGTCAATGACGCCGGCGAGTACATCGTCCACGATACCGCCTACGGCACCTCGTACCACACCTGGATCAAGCGCGCGGCGATGACCGAGGCCGACCTGATGCGGCGCGAGGTCGCGCGCCTCCGCTTTCTGCGCCGCAAGCTGCTGGCCGATCTGGAGGAGGGCGAGAAGCTCTTCGTCTACAAGTGGCAGCCGGACGACGGGCTGAAGCCCGAGGACACGGTCGAGGAATCGCAGATCATGCGCCTCAGCCAGTGCCTGCGGCGCCATGGCGCGAACACCCTGCTCTGGGTCGCCCCGCACGAGCGCTATCGGCCCAGCGGTCTGGTCGAGCCGATCGGCGAGGGGCTCATCAAGGCGTACAGCCTGCCTTTCTTCCACCTCGAATGGGAGCGGCCGGCCTGCCTCGATACCTGGCGCGACATCGCCAGGCAGACGGTCCCGCTCTGGCAGTCCGGGCGCCGCGCCGCCTGACGGTGGCAGCCCGGACCGAGATCGAATATGCTGCATCGCACACATGGATCGGACCCGGGGGCGATGATGGGCAGACCGCACATGGCATGGCTCCAGCGCGACCCGGCCTGGGCCGCCCGCATGAAGGCGGCGGAACAGGAGGAGGGCGTCGGCTGGTCCACCCTCGTCGGCCTCGCCGATGCCGATCTGGACCTGCTCCAGACCGAGCGGCTGGACCGTCTGTTGCGCCGCCGCTTTCCCACGCCGCCGGAGGGGCTCGCCACGCGGCCGGTGCGTCTGGCGCTGCTCGGCTCCTCGACGACGGCGCATCTCCAGCCGGGCATCCGCACGGGGGCGCTGCGCCGCGGTCTGTTCGTCACCATCCATGAACCGGAATACGGGCAGTTCCAGCAGGATCTGCTCGATTCCGACTCGGCGCTGCACCGGTTTCGGCCGGATGTCGCGCTGTTCGCCCTCGATGCCCGCCATCTCGCCGGCGGGCTGGACGCGGCTGCCGACGCGGCGGAGGCGGAGGCCGCGCTGGAGGCGACGCTGACGCGGCTGGCGGGGCTCTGGCGGCTGGCGCGGGAACGCTTCGGCTGCGCGGTGGTGCAGCAGACGGCGCTGCCGGTCTTGTCGCCCCTGCTCGGCAGCAATGAGCACGCGCTGCCCGGCTCGGCGGCGGCGCTGCTTGCGCGGCTCAATGCCGGGCTGCGCCGGGCCGCCGCCGCCGAGGGCGTGGCGCTGCTCGCGGTGGATGCCCATGCCGCGCGCGACGGCGTCGGCGCCTGGCACGATCCGGTGCTGTGGCACCGCGGCAAGCAGGAGATCAGCCCGGCCGCGGCACCGCTCTACGGCGATCTGCTCGCGCGCCTGCTCGCCGCACTTCAGGGCCGCTCGGCGAAATGCCTCGTGCTCGATCTCGACAACACGCTCTGGGGTGGCGTCGTCGGCGATGACGGCGTCGAAGGCATCGCGCTCGGCCAGGGCAGCGCGCTCGGCGAGGCTTTCGTCGCCTTCCAGGACTATGCCCGCAGCCTGGCGCGGCGCGGCGTGATCCTGGCCGTGTGCTCGAAGAACGACGAGGCCAATGCCCGCGCGCCATTCGAACGCCATCCCGAGATGCGCCTGGCGCTGTCGGACATCGCCAGCTTCGTCGCCAACTGGAACGACAAGCCGGCCAACATCCGCGCCATCGCGCAGGAGTTGAATATCGGGCTGGATTCGCTTGTTTTTGTGGATGACAATCCTTTCGAGCGCGCGCTGGTCCGGCGCGAGCTGCCGATGGTCGCGGTGCCCGAGCTGCCCGACGAGCCGGCGCTCTACGCCGATTGCGTGGCCGCCGCCGGCTATTTCGAGGCGGTCGCCGTCACCGCCGAGGATCGCGCCCGCGGCGCGCAGTATCAGGCCAACCGCGAGCGCGCCGCGCTCGCCGGCGCGGCCACCGATCTCGAATCCTATCTGCGCAGCCTGGAGATGCGCCTGCTCTGGCGTCGCTTCGACCGCATCGGGCTGGCGCGCATCGTCCAGCTCATCAACAAGACCAACCAGTTCAACCTGACGACGCGGCGCTACGACGAGGCCGGGGTCGTGGCCGTGATGGAGGACCCGCGCGCCTTCGGACTGCAGCTGCGCCTGCTCGACCGGTTCGGCGACAACGGCATCATCGCCATCGTCATCGGCCGCCTCGCCGATGACGCCGATCCCG
>JAKAZO010000058.1:0-14236 GCA_021815825.1 Pseudomonadota bacterium | reverse complement strand
CGTCATCGGCCGCCTCGCCGATGACGCCGATCCCGCCATCGGCCGCCTCGCCGATGACGCCGATCCCGTCGATGTCGTCATCGACACCTGGCTGATGTCCTGCCGCGTGCTCGGCCGCCAGGTGGAGGAGGCGACGCTCGATCTGGTCGCCGAGCAGGCACGCCGGCTCGGCGCGACACGCCTGATCGGGGACTACCGCCCGACCGAGCGCAATGGCATGGTCGCCGAACATTACGCCAAGCTCGGCTTCACCCCGATCGCGGTCGATCCCGGCGGGGCCGCCCGCTATGGTCTCGACCTCGCGGCCACCGCGCCGCGCACCACCTGCATGACCATCGCCGAGGGATGACCGATGACGGAGACTGAAATTCTCGCCGCGCTCACCGACGTCCTGCGCGAGGCCTTCGGCGATGACACGCTGACGGTGACGCCGGAGACCACCGCCAAGGACGTGCCGGGGTGGGACTCGATCCGCATGGTCTCGATCCTGATCGCCGTCGAGGATCGGTTCGGGATCAAGACCCGCTCGCGCGAGATCGACCGGCTGCGCTCGGTCGGCGATTTCGTCGCCCTGATCCGGGCCAAGCAGGAAGCGGCCTGAACCGGACCGCTTCCGCTCGGTGGGCTCACCGTTCGGCCAGCGCGCTCGACGGCGCGTTGCCACCAGACCATTTGGCCACGCCCAGAAACCGCTCGGCCAGGGCGCCGTAGAGCGGACGCGGGCAGATCAGGCGTGAGACACCGTAGGCGAGCAGGGACGTGGCCAGCAGCGGCACCGTCATCGCCTGGTTGTCGGTCATCTCCATGACGATCACCGCCGCCGTGATCGGCGCCTGCACGGCGCCGGCGAAGTAGCCGACCATGCCGAGCAGAACCACCGCCGCGCTCGGCGTGTGCGCGACGAGCGGGCTGAGCACAGCGCCGAGCCCGGCGCCGATGGCCAGAGAGGGCGCGAAAATCCCGCCCGGAATGCCGCTGATGTAGGAAATCACGGTGGCGGCGAGCTTGTAGAGCGGAAACAGCAGCGGCATGGCGTTGCCACCTTCGACGAGATGGCGCGCCTCGGCATAGCCGGTGCCGGCGGTGAGTCCGCCCGAGGCGACGTCGATCGCCGCCAGGGCCACCCCGCACAGCGCGGCGAACAGCGCCGGATGGTGCATGACCAGCCGCCCCGCCGGCCCGGGCAGCCCGTCCGCCGCGGTGAGCAGCAGCCGCCCGAAGAGCCCGCCGGCCAGCCCGCCGGCGACGCCGCAGAGCAGCACCCCGAGCCAGGCCGGGCCGAGGGCGAGTTCCGCCGAGGTGACCCCGAAATAGGTGTAGTTGCCCGAGAGGGCGAGCGTGGTGATGCCGGCGACGATCACCGCGGTCAGCGTGGTGCCGCTGGTGCGCTGCTCGAAGGAGCGGCTGAGCTCCTCGATGGCGAAGACGATGCCGGCGAGCGGCGTGTTGAAGGCCGCGGCGACGCCCGCGGCGCCGCCGGCCAGAACCAGGGCGCGCTGCAATTCCCGCCGCGGCCGGCGCAGGGCCAGCCCCATGGCGAACATCAGTGCCGCCCCGACCTGCACCGTCGGGCCCTCGCGCCCGATCGAGGCGCCGCAGGCGAGACCGAGCAGCGTGAGCAGGATCTTGCCGATCGCGATGCGCAGCGACAGAACCCGGCGCATCGTGGCCGGGTCGCGCAGCCGCACTGCCGCGATCACCTGTGGGATGCCGCTGCCCTGCGCGCCGGGAAACACCCGCCGCGTCAGCAGCACCGAGGCGATCAGCCCGAGCGGCGTGAGGACGAAAACCGGCCACAGGCCGAGCCCGTGCGCCCCGGCGAGGCGCATCAGCGCGTGAAAACCAAGCTGCGCCAGATCCGCGCCGCGCGCCAGCAGCGTCGCCGCCAGCCCGACCAGCACCGCGCCGGCCCAGAACAGGGATTGGCGCAGCCACAGCGCGGGGGAGGCGAGATGGAGCCGCACCAGCCATTTCAGCATTGCCCGGCCTCCCGCGCCGCAGCGAGATCCGCGGCGGTGTCGACATCGCGCAGCCGGCGGAGCAGCGCGACCGGGCGGGGGCGGAGATTGGCCAGCGTGTCGGCCAGCGTGTGGCGACTGGACCAGCGCACCCCGGCGAAGGGGCGGGCCGGACGGCGGGCGCCGAAGCCGACCAGCCAGAAACCGCCATCCTCGGCCGGGCCGAACACCACCGCCGCCCGGCCGAGGGCGCGGAAAGCGGCGTGCAGATCGCCGGCGGCGAGGGCCGGGATGTCGGTGCCGACGAGGACGACGCGGCGGCGGGGGAAGCGGCGGAAGGCGTGATCCATGCGGCGGCCGAGATCGCCGTGCGCCTGGCGGACGCGCGCGATGCCGCGCGGCCAGCGCGCGCGGCCGCCGGTGAGGGCGAACACGGTGTGGAAGCGGCGCTCGCGTCGCAGCGTGCGCGTCAGTCGGCGGAGCATGGCGAGATGGAACCGCAGCGCCGCGCGCGCCCCGATGGCGCGCGCCAGCCGCCGCTTCACCGTGCCAAGGCGCGGCGTGCGGGCAAAGACCACGACGATGTCCTTCATCCGTAGAGACGCGCGATGAGGCGCGGCGGCAGGCCGAGATGATAGAGCATGAGGCAGGTGATATTCACCGCCGAGCGCCGGTGCCAGCCGCTGCGCTCGAAGCGCGTCGCAGCGGTGACGGCGGCGTGATCGAGCGCCACCAGCCGTGCCCGGCCGAGACGGCGGACGAGATCGACATCCTCCATCAACGGCAGCGATCGCATGCCCCCGAGCGCGGCGAGGAGGTCCCGGGCGATGAGCAGCCCTTGGTCGCCATAGGGCAGGGCGAGCGCGCGGCAGCGCCAGGCCACCGCCCGCTCCAGCCGCCGCGCCGCCGGGTGCGGGCTGGCGAGGGTGAAGCGGAAGAAGCCGGCGCGGTCCCGGTTGCCCGGCGTGGCGATGAAGCGGGCGACGATGTTCGCCCAGCCGGGCGCCAGCACCGTGTCGGCATGCAGGAGCAGCAGCCACGGTGCGGCGCCGGCGGCGACGCCGGCGGCGATCTGGCTCCCTCGCCCGCGCGGCGCGTGCAGCACCCGCGCGCCGCCGGCCGCCGCGAGCGGGGCGGTCGCGTCCACGCTGCCACCATCGACGACGAGAATCTCGCCGAGCCTGGCCTCCGCTGCCAACGCGGCCAGCGTGGCGGGCAGCGTGCTGGCGGCATCGAGGGCCGGGATGACGACCCCGAGCTGGCGCAGATCGCTGTGGCCCATGTCGGCCAAGCCCGCATTCCGGTGTGAGCGCGGAGTATGTTCGTTCACTTTATGTTCTTGACTCGTCACGCCGGATGCACGAGAGTGTTGACGAACGAACGGGGAACAGAACCATGCCCGATGGTGCCACCGAAGGCAAGAGGCTGACCCGCTCCGCGCCGGACGCGGAGGCGCTGGCCGCGCTCGAGGCAGCGGGCGCGCCGGAGCCGGAGCCGGTCACGCCGCGTCCGGCCCGCCCGCGCAAGGGGCGGGGCGCGACGGCCAATCCGCCGCCGCGCTTCGAGCCGACCTGGCGCGACCCGTTCGATGATGGCTGGGATGCGGACGATCCGGCCGAGCGCGTGCCGACGACGCTGAGCCGCGATACCGCGCGCAGCGTCATCAGCTGGAACACCAGCCCCGATCTCGGCTTCGACCGTTCGGTCAATCCCTATCGCGGCTGCGAGCATGGCTGCATCTACTGCTATGCGCGCCCGACCCATGCCTATCTCGGCCTCTCGCCCGGACTCGATTTCGAGACCCGTCTGCAGTTCAAGCCGGACGTCGCGGCCCTGCTCGAGCGCGAGCTGCGCAAGGCGGGCTACACGGCGCGGCCCTTGGCGCTCGGCACCAATACCGATCCCTATCAGCCGGTCGAGCGGACGCTGAAGCTGACCCGCGCCGTGCTCGAAGTGCTGGATCGCTTCAATCATCCCCTCACCATCGTCACCAAGTCGGCCGGCGTGCTGCGCGATCTCGATATCCTGGCGGCGATGGCGAAGCGCCGCCTGGTGCGGGTGTGCCTCTCGGTGACCACGCTCGATCCGGACCTGGCCCGGCGCATGGAGCCGCGGGCGGCGAGCCCGGAGCGGCGGCTGCAGGCGATCGCGGCGCTGGCGCAGGCGGGCGTGCCCGCCGGGGTGATGGCGGCGCCGATGATCCCCGGGCTGAACGACGCCGAGATGGAGAAGATCCTCGAAGCGGCGGCGCGCGCCGGGGCGCGGCAGGCCGGCTATGTGCTGTTGCGTCTGCCGGGCGAGGTGGCGCAGCTCTTCGAGGCGTGGCTGACGGCGCATTTCCCCGACCGCGCCGCGCATGTGCTGAGCCTGGTGCGCCAGACCCGCGCCGGCCAGATGAACGATCCGCGCTTCGGCCATCGCATGGAGGGCAGTGGCCCGATCGCGGACCTGCTCGCCGCCCGCTTCGCACGCGCGGTGCGCCAGTTCGGGTTGGGTGAGACGCGCTCGGAGCTGGATTGCACCGGGTTCGCGCCGCCGCCGGCGCCGGCGCGCGGCCCCGCGGCGCGGCAATTATCGCTGTTCTGAGCGGGCTCAATAGGATTTCGGCAGGCCGAGGACCTTCTCGGCGATGTGGCACAGCGCGAGTTGCGGGCTGACGGGGGTGAGGCGGGGGATCATGATTTCACGCAGATAGCGCTCGACGTGATACTCCTTGGCGTAGCCGAAGCCGCCATGCGTCATCACCGCGCTCTGGCAGGCCTTGAAGCCGGCCTCGGCGGCCAGGTATTTCGCCGCGTTGGCGAGCGGCCCGGCCGGCTTGCCGGCATCGTAGTGCCACGCGGCGTTCAGCATCATCAGCCGCGCCGCCGAGAGTTCGCACCAATTTTCCGCCAGCGGGTGCTGGATCGCCTGATTCTGCCCGATCGGCCGGCCGAAGACGACGCGCTCCTTGGCATAGGCCGTCGCCCTGTCGAGCGCGGCGAAACCGAGGCCGACCGCCTCGGCCGCGATCAGGATACGCTCCGGGTTCAGCCCGTGCAGGATCATCGGGAAGCCGCGCCCTTCCTCGCCGATCCGGTCCTCGACCGGCACCTCCAGCCCATCGATGAAGAGCTGGTTCGAATCGACCGCCTTGCGGCCCATTTTCTCGATCTCGCGGACCTCGACGCGGGCGCGGTCGAGGCTGGTGTAGAACAGGCTCAGCCCCTCGGCCGGCTTGCGCACCTGCTCGATCGGCGTGGTGCGGGCCAGGATCAGCATTTTTTCGGCCACCTGGGCGGTCGAGATCCAGACCTTCTGGCCATTGATGACGTAGCGATCGCCGCGGCGTTCGGCGCGGGTGCGCAGATGCGTGGTGTCGAGGCCGGTATTCGGCTCGGTGACGGCGAAGCAGGCGCGCTCCCGCCCGGCGATCAGCGGCGGCAGGAAGCGCCGCTTCTGCGCCTCGCTGCCGAACACCACCACCGGGTTGAGGCCAAAAATATTCATGTGCACGGCCGAGGCGCCAGACATGCCCGCGCCCGAGCGAGCGATGGTCTCCATCATCAGCGCCGCCTCGGTGATGCCGAGCCCGGCGCCGCCATATTCGGTCGGCATGGCGATGCCGAGCCAGCCGTCGGCGGCCAAGGCCTGATGAAAATCGGCGGGAAAGCCGCCCTCGCGGTCCTTCTGCAGCCAATACGCATCGTCGAAACGGCGGCAGATCCGCGCGACCGCCTCCTGCAGCGCGGATTGTTCCTCGCTCGGTGCGAAATCCATGGCGTTACCCCGCTTTCCCTCCCAATGCGCAGCCCATTGGCCGCGCCAGCATGGCGCCGGCATCGAACCGGGTCAAAGGCGGCAAAAATCGCCCCGCCGCTGCATCCGCCGCCGTCCTGCCCGCGTTAGGGAGGTGGCGGTCATCCATCGGCCGCACCACAAATGGAGGCAGGCTATGAGGCGTTCCCTTCTGATCGCGGCGAGTGCGCTGGGGCTGATGTCGCTGCCGGCGCTGGCCGGCATGCCGCCGACGGTGATGGTCGGCGGCCAGGCGATGTATCCGAGCAAGACCATCGTCGGCAATGCGGTGAACTCGGCCGATCACACCACGCTGGTCGCGGCGGTGAAGGCGGCGGGGCTGGCCGACGCGCTCAACGGCGCCGGGCCGTTCACCGTCTTCGCTCCGACCAACGAGGCCTTCGCGGACCTGCCGGCCGGCACCGTGCCGACGCTGCTCAAGCCGGAGAACAAGAATACGCTGGCGACGGTGCTGGAATACCACGTCGTACCCGGCACCTACAGCACGGCGGACCTGCGCCGGCTGATCCTGGCCGGCAACGGCACCGCGCATCTCAAGACCCTGGCCGGCGGCGAGCTGACCCTGATGATGAACGGGCCGACCAACATCATCGTCAAGGATGCCAAGGGCCAGGTCGCCGACATCTCGATCGCCGATGTGAACCAGGCGAACGGCGTCATCCACGTCATCGATCGCGTGCTGATGCCGAGCTGAGCCCAACCCAGCGGGGCCGTTCGGCGGGGTCGTCCAGCTTGGCGGCCCCGCCCTGCTCTACGCCTCCGCCAGGCCCGCCCGTCGCAGCCCCTCGGCGTAGATGATGCGGTCCTCGGCGCGCATCAGCGGCGAGCGCGCCAGGGCCTCGGTGACGGTGAAGCCGGGCTCGAGCGCGAGCAGGCGGGCGCGGATCAGCTCCGTCTCCTCGCGCCGACCGAGATGGCCGAGGGCGGCGAGATAGCCCTTCAGCGTCGAGGTGAAGCCGGGGTTGAGCTGGGCGGCGCGCCGGCCGATCAGCACCGCGAGGTCGAATTCACCCCGCAGCAGGTGCGGCATCATCAGCGCCATATCGAAGAAGAAGGCGTGCGGATCGAACGGCGAGAGCCGCTTGGCCTGGAGCAGGCGCCGGATCGCCTCCTCGTGCTCGCCGCGATAGGCCAGCGCCAGGCCCGAGAGCGCCCAGGCCAGCGGCAGGTTCGGGTTCAGCTGCAGCGCGCGGTCGTGCAGCAGCACCGCCTCGTCCGGACGCCGGTGCAGGAACGCCTCGACATGGCCGGCGATGGTCAAGGCGCGCGCGTCGGACGGATCGAGCCGCACCGCGCGCTCGGCCAGCGCCCCGGCGCGCGCCATCGCATCCTCGTCGCGCGCCCAGCGCTGGCCCACCGAGAGCACATGCCAATAGGCCCACCAGGCGTGCGCCGCGGCGAATTGCGGATCGCGCGCCACCGCCTGGGCGAGCATCTCACCGGCAGCGCGGAAGCCGCTTTCGTCCAGCCGGTACACCGCCGGGATGGCGCGCAGCAGCAGGTCGTAGGCGGTGACGTCGTGCGTTCCCGCCGGCGCCGCGCGCGCGCCCTCGTAGAGCAGCAATTCGGGATCGACCTGGGCGACGATCTCGCCGGCGACTTCGGATTGCAGGGTGAGGATGTCGTCGTCGGCGCGCTCGAAGCGCTGGGTCCAGATGACCTCGCCCTCACCGCGCATGTCGAGCAGGCGGACGGCGACACGGACGCGCCCATTGCCCCGCTGCACCGACCCGTCGATGAGAAAGTCGAGATCGAGCCGCTGCCAGGCCTCGCCGGCGAGCGGCGGGGTGCCGACCAGGTGCTGCAGCGACAGGCTGGAGATCAGGAACAGCCAGCGGAAGCGGGCCAGCGCCGTGGTGATCTCCTCCGCCAGCCCGAGGGCGATCGGTTCCTCCTGGCTGGCATCGAGCGCGCGCAGCGGCATCACCCCGAGCCGCACCCGCCGCGGCCGCGACGTTGCACCTGGGGGGGCAGAGCCGGGGCCTGGGCCGGTCGGCTGCGGCACCGCCGTCGCATCCGTCACCGTCGGCCCCGATCCGGACTCGCCGAATGGCGCGCGGACGCGGGAGAGCAGCGCCAGCGTCTCGGCGGAGGGGGTCAGTCCGGCCGCCTGGGCGAGCGCGGCGCTGCAGCGTTCGAACGCGGCGATGGCGCCGGCACGATCGCCACGCGCGGCGAGGGCGCCGATCAGCGCCCGCCAGGCCGATTCGTGGCCCGGCTCGACGTCGAGCACGCGCTCCGCCGCGACGATCGCGGCGGCGCCCTGCTGCTCGGCCAGCAGCGCCTCGGCCAGCGCGGTCGCGCCCTGGGTGATGCGCCGGCGCTCCGCCTGGATCCAGGCGTCGAAGGCCGGGTCGAGGCCGGTCAGGTCCTCGAGCAGCGGCCGCTCCAGCAACGCCAGCGGCGAGGGGTCCAGCGTCGTCGCGCGGGCGACGTCGTGCAGGTCCACCGAGACGAGCTCGGGTTCCAGGCGCAGCTGATAGCGGTCGGCGTGCAGCAGGTCGTCGGACAGGACGCGCAGCGCCTCCTGCAGCTCGTGCACCGACTGGCGCAGGGAGGCGCGGGCCTGGTCGCGCCCGCGCTGGCTCCACAGCAGCTGCGCCAGCCGCTCGCGCAGCACCGGCTGGCCGGCGGCCAGCGCGAGCACCGCCAGCACGGCACGGGTCTTGCGGACCGGGGGCAGGGTCAGCGGGCCCTGCTCCGTGCACGCCTGCATGCGGCCAATCAGCTTCAGGCGCAGCAGCGCGCCGCCGGCGCGCCACCGGCCGACCTGCGTCTGCGCCTCGCCGGCGCCGGATCGGGCAATTGCCATCGGGGGTCCTGGCTCCGCTGGACGACGGCGTGACGCACGCTGCCCAGGTGACACCGTTATGGCACAGGCCGATCCGGGCCGACAGCCGTCACGCCGCGCGGCGCCAGGCCCGGCGGCCCTCGAAAATCTGCCATCCGAGCAGGGCCGGGAGCCCGATCACCAGTTCCCGTCCCCGCCGCGCCAGCGCCAGCGCCAGGGCGGCGCCGGGGCTGATGCCGAACAGGCCGCCGAGCATCACGAAGGCGCCCTCCTGCACGCCGAGCCCGCTCGGCACGATGAAGGCGAGGCTGCGGATGCCGAAGGTCAGGCTGTCGATGGCGAGCGCGGCGCCGAGGCTCGCGGGCACGTGCATCAGCCTCAGGGTGAGCCAGGTCTGGACGCCGGTGAGGATCCAGGCGGCGAAATGGACCAGCCAGGCGGCGCCGAGCGTCGATGGCCGCGCGTGGATGCTGCGCAGCGCCTGCCCGAGCGCGTACACCCGCTCCGCCGCCCCGGCGCCGAACCAGCCCGCGGCCCGCGCCAGCAAGCCGGTGCCGCGCAGCAGCGCGAGCACGAAGCCGCCGCCGAGCAGGGCCATCACCAGCAGGACGGCAAACAGCGGCACGATCAGCCGGTCCCCCGGACGCAGCCCGGCCAGCAGGCCGAGGCCGAGGGCGGCATAGGCCAGCTCGCCGAGGAACTCGACGGCCAGGTCCGCCGCCGCCGTGGCCATCGCCATCGCCGCGTCGACCCCGCTCAGCGTCAGCACGCGCAGCCCGAGCACGACGCCGCCGAGCTGGACGAAGGGCAGAATCTGCGCCGCCGAATCGCGCATCAGCCGGGCCAGGACGAAGCGTTGGGCGAGCACGAAGCGCCGGGTTGGGGTCGATGCCGCCGGTGGCAGCAGCCACCACCAGGCCAGCCCCGCGATGGCGATCAGGAGCGCCTGGATGACGAGGAGCACGGCGAAGCCGCCCCAACCGAGCGTCCGCAGCGCGCCCAGCACGGCATCGACGTCCAGGCGGCGCGCGAGGAGCGCGAGCGCCACCGCGGCGAGCGCCAGCCCGAGCCCGAGGCCGATCCGGCGCCGGCGCGCCGCCGTCACCGCGAAGCGGAGATCTGCGCGTCGCTGGCGACCGGCGCGCCCCCCGGCCGCGTGCCGGCCGGCCGGGCGTCGTCGGCCTCCGCAAGCTCGGGCTCGATGCCGAACGTGGCCATGTAGTCGCGGTAGCGGGCGCGCTCGGTCTGCGGGTCCAGGCCGAAATCGGCGAAGCGGTAGCAATTCACCCCATAGCCGCCGCGTGGGGCGCGCGCGATCGCGTCCGCCATCCGCTCCGCGGCCGCCGGCGCGAGGTCGAGATCGAAATGCCGATACAGCGCCGCCACGGTGCCGAGCGGATCGGCCGTCAGCGCGCGATACTGGACATGGAACAGCTGCGACGCCGGCCAGGTGCGGGACGCCTCGATGATCCGCGCCACGCCGCTCGCCCAATCGAGGCTGATCTGCCGTCCGACATGCAGCGGGTCGACGGAACGGGCGAACGGCGTGCGCAGCACCTGGGTCAGCCGCGCCACCGAGGGCAGCACCCTGAGCGGGTCGCGGTGCACGAAGACCAGCCTGGCCTCCGGATAGACGCGGCGCAGCGCGTCGAGCGCGAAAACATGGTCCGGCGATTTCAGCACCCAGCGCCCCGGCCCGGTCTGGCGCTGGAGATGGCCGAGGAAGCGCCGATGGAACCGGTAGGCGTCGATATGCCCCGAGGCGGCGAGCCAGCGCCGGTAGGAGGGCACGTCATGGGTGCTGTCGAAGCGCAGGCTGCGGAAGACATGCGCGGTGATCTCGGTGCATTCCTGCGGCCGGTTGGCATCCAGCGGGTGCAGATGGTCCAGCTCCGGAACCAGGCGGCGGAAGAAGGCGATCTGGCGGTCCACCCGCGCCGGGCCGGCGCCGCGCCCGGCGGCGGGATGGCGCGGGTCCGGATAGATGGTCTGCCAGACCCGCGGCACGAGATTGGCCGTGTCCTCGGCGAGCAGCGCGTGCAGGAAGGTGGTCCCGCTGCGCGGCACGCCGGTGACGAAGATCGGCGGCGCGATCGTCTGCTCGCCGATGCCCGGGTCGGCGCGCTCACGCTGGCGCAGGATCAGCAGATTGATCAGGAAGCGCTTCGCGTCCCAGCGCGCGGCGAAGCGGCCGAAAGGGCTGAGCCCGGCCTCGCCGTTCAGGGCGTCGAGCAGCGCCGCCAGGGGCTCGGCGAAGTCCTCGGTGCCGAAATCCTCGAGCCGCGCCGAGGCCCGCGCGGCTGCGATCAGCCGCTCCGGCTCGAGCGCGTCGGCCCCGAGGCCGGCCCGCTCGGCCAGCGCGCATCCGGCATTGACCAGACCGAGAAGCGCGCTCACCGGCTCGCGCCCTTTGCCGACGCGTGGTTGGGCACGGTACCGTGTCGCTCCATGGCATGAGTGGGGCATGCCGCGATCGGACGGTCAAGCGGCGGAGAGGACAGGCAGATATGACGGCCGAGCCCGATCGGCTCGCCCGCGCGGCTCAGTTGGGGAGCCGGGCGCGGAGGCGAAAGCCCGGGGGGTGGTCCGGGTGCGTCGTCACCACGCTCACCGGCAGCACCGGCTCCTCGGTCTCGCGCGCGAGCGTGAAGCGCTGGAGCAGCATCCCCAGCACCAGCGCCGCCTCGGCGAGGGCGAACTGGGCGCCGATGCAGATGCGCGGGCCGGCGCCGAAGGGCAGGTAGGCGAAGCGCGGCGGCGGCGGCGCGTCCGGCAGGAAGCGGGATGGGTCGAATGTGTCCGGCTCGCGCCAGAGCCGGCGGTGGCGGTGCAGCACCCAGGGCGCGACGAACACCACCGTGCCGCGTGGGATGGCGGTCGCGCCGATGCGGTCGTCGGCGGTCGCCTGCCGCACCAGCGTCGCCGCCGGCGGGTAGAGCCGCAGCGCCTCGCTGACGACGGCACGCGTGCGGGGCATGCGCGCCAGCATCGCGGCGGCGTTCTCCGGCGTGATCGCGAGTCCGGCCACCTCGGCCGCGACGCGCTCCTGTTCCTCCGGCACCGTGGCGAGCAGGAACAGCGACCAGAACAGCGCCACCGCCGTGGTCTCGTGGCCGGCGACGATCAGGGTCGCCACCTGCTCACGCAGCGCCGTGCGGTCGAAGGCCTCGCCGCTCTCGGGGTCGCGCGCGGCGAGCATCAGATCGAGCAGGTCGCGCGCGTCGTTCCCTGTCTCCGCGCTGGCTGCCGGCATGGCGAGGCGCGCCGCGAGGATGCGGTCGATGAGCCGCATCCAGCGCCGCTTGAAGCGCCAGCGCAGCAGATCGCGCGGGCTCGGCACGCCGAGCGGCAGCAGCAGATCGAGCAGATAGGGCCGGGCGAGGGTGAGCCCGAACGCGGTGATCATCGTCCGCATCTCGTCGCGGAACGCGCCGGTCTCGAGCGAGAACAGCGCCCGACCGGCGATCTCCAGCGTCAGCCCCTGCATGGCGGCCAGGAGATCGACCGGGCCGGCCTCGGCGCGGGCGGCGAGATCCGTCACCCAGCCGGCGGTGGCGCGCGCGATGTGCCGGCACAGCATCGGCATCACCCGTGGCGCGAAGCTGGGCGCGAGCGTGCGGCGCTGGTGGCGCCAGGCATCGCCCTCGGCCAGCAGCAGCCCGTTGCCGACCACCGGGCGCAGCACGCGGATGGCCGCAGCGGTGCGGCGATAGGTCTCCGGGTTCGCCACCAGCACGTGATGGATCGCGTCGGGATCGTTGAGCAGGAGCGAGGGCCGGCCGAGCAGGGTGGCCGGGCGGATGAGCTGCTCGTAGGCCTCGCGCGGCCAGGTGGCGATGGTGTTGGTGCGCAGCGCGCGCAGATAGGCGCCGCGACGCAGGCTGTGCTCGGGGATGGGGGGGATCGGCGGGGCGAAGGTGGCGCTCAACCCCGCATCATCCCCGTCGCCGAGCGGCCGACGGCGCGCGGGTCCCGCCGCGGCCAGCGGCCGGCATCCACCTGCGCCAGGAAGGCGGCGAGGATGCGGTTGTACTCGTCCGGGTCTTCGAGATTGATGGCGTGGCCGCAATTCGGCATCACCGCCAGCGCCGCCGTCGGGATGGTCTGCTTCATCAGCAGTCCGGGCTGCAGGCAGGGCCAGTCCTCGTCGCCGTGCAGGATCAGCACCGGCAGTTCCAGCCGCGCCATCTCGGCGGTGAGGTCGTAGAGCGAGGGGCGGCGGCGCTGGACCCCGAGCTGCGTGTTGGCCGAGCCGAGCGCCGAATGCGTCGCCAGCTGGGCGCGGAAGGCCGCGAAGCCGCGCGGGTCCTTGGTCTCGAACTGCACCCGCGTCGGTCCGAGCGCATAGGTCTCGGCGAAGGCCGCCATGCCGCGCTCGGCGATGAAGGCGGCGATCGTCTCGGCCTCACGCGCGAACTCCGCCCGCTTGTCCGGCTCGGCGCCGTAGCCGCAGCCGCCGACGCAGAGCGAGAGCGCGCGGGCGGGATGGCGCAGACCGAAATGCAACGTCGCGAAGCCGCCCATCGAGAGGCCGGCGACATGGGCGCGCGCGATGCCGAGATGGTCGAGCACCGCGGCGATGTCGTCGGCGGCGCGGGCCTGCGAATAGGCGGCGACGTCCGGGGGGACATCGGAGGGCGGATAGCCGCGGGCGTTGAACGCGATCGCGCGGTAGCGCTGGCCGAAATGGCGCAGCTGGGCTTCCCAGCTCGTCATGTCGCCGGCGAACTCGTGCACGAAGATCAGCGGTGTGCCGCTGCCGGTCTCCTGGTAGCAGAGCCGGACACCGTCATCGGCGGTGGCGAATGGCATGCGTTCCTCCCGGACCTGGACGGAACCAGCTTAGCGCCCTCGCCAGCCGCGGCCAACGGTGCGCGCCAGACGGCGGCCGATGGCGCTCAGGTCGCGGCTCAGAACGGCGCCGGCGTCTCGGCCTTGGCCGCGGCCCGGGCGGCGGCGAGCTGCGCCGGAAGATGGCCCTTTCGGACCTGGTCCGGGTCCAGGGCGAGATCGCGAACCACGGTATCGCCGCGGCCGATCCGCGGCGTCTCGGTACCGTCCACGAGGAGCACGGTGTGGCCGGCATTGCCGGTGGTGAGCAGCAGCGCCGGCTCGTCCGGCGCGCGCGCCGGCATCCGCCAGCTGTCGCCGTCGTGGAACATGCGGTTGATGTAGACTTGCCCCGCCGTGTCGCGCACCTCCACCCAGGCATCGCCGTCGGTCCGGATGACGATCCGCCGTTCGGTCGCCCGCGGCCGCTCCGGCTTGGCCGCAGCGGCCGTGCCGATGTCAGCCGTCCGGATCGCGGGAGCGGCTTGCCGGACAGCCGCGGCCCGAGACGCCGGTGCTGGCGTGGCCGGTGCTGGCATGGCCGTGGCTGGCGTGGCCGTGGCTGGCGTAGTGGTGGCTGGCGTCGGCGCCATCACCGCCGACGTGGCGGCCGGCGTCGGCGCCATCGCGGCCGGGGCGGGCGGCGCTTCCGGCGCGTCGCGCGGGAGGAAGATAGGCTTCGGCGCTTCCCCCTCCAGCTGATCCATGCGCAGCACCTGTTCGGCCTCGCTCTCGTTGCCGGCGAGGGCGAGGGCGACCGCGAGGTCCTGGCGAACGCGCGGCGTCGCCTCGCTGCGGGCGGCGAGCGGGCGGAGGATGCTCAGCGCGCGGTCGGTCTGGCCGGAGAGCGCCAGCGACA
>JAKAZO010000135.1 GCA_021815825.1 Pseudomonadota bacterium | reverse complement strand
CCGCGCCCCCGCCGGCTGCATCCCCTTCGGCCGGATCCGCGTCCGGCGGCTGACCCAACCCGGAGACGGCGCGATGACTCTTACGCAGGCGATCGATTGGGAAGGCCGCTACCGCGAGGGCCGCACCGGCTGGGAGCGGCAGGGCCCGCACCCTTGCTTCCTCGCCTGGCGCGAAAGTGGCGCGCTCGCCCCGCCGGGCCGCGTGCTGGTGCCCGGCGCCGGCCGCAGCGAGGAGCCTCTGCGCCTCGCCGAGGCGGGCTTCAGCGTCACCGTCGTGGATGCCGCGCCCAGCGCCGTTGCGGTTCAGCAGGAACGGCTGAAGGGCACCGGTGGCGAGGCGTTCGTCGCGGATCTCTTCACCTGGGATCCGCCGGCGCAGTTCGACCTGATCTACGAGCAGACCTGCCTCTGTGCGCTGCCGCCGGGGCTGTGGCCGGACTACGCGGCGCGGCTGGCGCGCTGGCTCCGCCCGGGAGGGCGCCTCTTCGCGCTGTTCATGCAGACCGAGACCGAGGGCGGCCCGCCATTCCACTGCGATCTCGCCGCCATGCACGCTCTGTTCGGCGCCGAGCTCTGGAGCTGGCCCGAGCGGCTCCCCGACCCGGTGGCGCATCCGGCGATCGGCCGGGAGCAGCCGGCGATCCTGCTGCGGCGCTGAGGCGCCGCCACGCTCCGGGCAGCCGGAGCGTGGCGGGATCAGACCCGTGTCCTGCCCCTGAAGTGCGCTTGCATTTCAGGAGCGAGGAGACTCGTTCAGGCGACGTGCATGGTCCGGAGCTTGCCCGAGGCTTCGGCGAGTTTCGTGGCGATATAGTCCATCAGCGGCGGCGACAGGCAGTCATAGGGCTCCAGCCCGAGTTCGCGGATGCGCCCGCGCACCTCGCCCATGCGGTCCGGATCGAAGCCGGCTTCGATGACCGAGGAGCAGAACGCGGCGAAGCCCGGCGCCGCCCAGCCCTGCTGCGGCGACAGCTCGGTGTGGACGAAATCGAGGCCGAAGAACGGATGCCCGGTATTCTCGATGCGCCCGTACATGTGCACGCCGCAGCCCTTGCAGGCATGGCGCTGGATGGTGGCGCCGGCATCGACGATGGCGAGCTTGTGGGCATTGCGCGTGATGCTGAGACTGTCGCGCGGCACCACGGCGACGACCGAGAACACGGCGCCCGCCGGCTTCCAGCAGCGCGTGCAGCCGCACATATGGTTGTGCGCCGACTGGCTCTTGATCACGACCTCGACCGGGTCGCTGGCGCATTTGCAGACGAGCGAGCCGCCGGCAAAGCCCTCGGCGGCGGGCTTGATGCCGTGATCGACGGCAGGGTGGAGCGCGATGGCCATGGATGGTTTCCCCCGGGTTGACGCGCCAGCATATCTGTCCTGCGACGCGATGGCCGGAGACTACGGCGAGGCCGGGGCAACGCACAAGCGGGCGATGGGGCGGCGAGGGCGATGCCTCAGGCGCGCGCGAACCGCAGCCCGACCCGGCCGAGCGCGCCGAACGCCGCCGAAACCTCGTCGCCCGGACCGATCTCCAGCGGCACGAGGCAGGTTCCGGTGGTCACGATCTGGCCGGCGGCGAGCGTCATGCCGTAGCGCGACAGCTCGTTCGCCAGCCAGGCGAGCGCGAGGCGCGGGTCGCCGAGCACGTTCGCGCCGCACCCCTCGCGCTCGAGTCGTGTCCCGACGCGGCCGACGACCCGGTGCGCGGCGAGGTCCAGCTCGCGCCACGCCGCCGGTGCCGCGGGACCGAGCACGAACTGGTGTCCGCACGCATTGTCGGCGATCAGCTGTGCCGCGCCGACCCTGGAGAAATCGGCGAACCGCGAATCCGGCACCTCGATGGCCGGATGCAGTGTGGCGACGGCGTCGAGCACCTCGCTCACGCTGTAGGGCGCGGCGCGCGGCGGCAGGTCGCGCCCGATGCGGAACGCGAATTCCGCCTCGGCGACGCGCATCCGGTTGCCGCCGAACGGCAGCGTGGCGCCATCGGCGTGCACCATTTCCGCCAGCAGCCGCCCGGCGAGGGGGCCATCCACGCCGATATGCGCCTGGCCGGCGGCGCTGGTGGCGGCGATCTTCCAGCCCGCCAGAGGCTGGGCGCTGACGGTTTCGAGCTGCCGCTGAACGAGATAGCCCTCCGCCCGCCCGGCCGGGCACAGCGCCGCCGGCAGGGCATCGGCCACCGTGCCGTTGCGCCAGTGACGCACCAGAAGTTCGGAGGCAGCTCTTGCCTGCGTGATGTCCATGATGGATTGCGCCTCGGATGGGTTGCAGCAGCCTGCGATCGGCGCGATTTGGCCCAGGAATCGTCCAGCCGCAAGCCGAGGCCGCCGTACCCGTGGGGCCTACGCCCCCAGCGCCAGGCCGACGCCGGCGGCCGCGCCGGCCAGCACGACGAGCAGCGGTGGCGCCCGCCACACGACCAGCAGCACGAAGCCCGCCGCCGCGACGGCGAAGTCCGGCCCGGTATGCACGGCGCTGGTGAAGACGGGATTGTAGAGCGCCGTCGCCAGCAGCCCGACCACGGCGGCGTTGACCCCCGCCATCGCCGCCCGTGCGCCCGCTCGGCCGCGCAATTCATGCCAGAAAGGCAACGTGCCCATCAGGATGAGGATCCCCGGCAGGAAAATGCCGAGCAGCGCGACCACCGCGCCGCCAGCGCCGCCGGGCGGGATGCTGGCGATGGCGCCGAGATAGGCGGCGAAGGTGAAGAGCGGGCCGGGCACGGCCTGCGCCGCGCCATAGCCGGCCAGGAACGCGCTGTCGGAAACCCAGCCCGGCGCCACGACGGCATCGCGCAGCAGCGGCAGCACCACGTGGCCGCCGCCAAAAACGAGCGCACCGCAACGATAGAAGGCGCCGAAGAGCGCGAATATGCCGTCGCGTGCGGGAACGAACGCGAGCGCGAGAAGGGCGCAAAAGACGGCCAGGAACACCATACCCATGCGGCGGGAGATCGGCATGGAGGCGTTGTCGGAGATCGTCGGCGTGGTGCCGCGGCAGAGCAGCAGCCCCGCACCGGCTCCGAACGCGATCGCGGCGAGCTGGCTCAGGGACCCGGGGGAGATCATCATCAGGACGAGCGCGAGCGTGGCGATCGATGCGCGGGGTCTGTCCGGGCACAGGCTTCGCGCCATCCCGAGGACCGCCTGCGCGACGATCGCCACGGCGACGAGCTTGAGCCCGTGCAGCAGGCCCTGGCCCGCAGCTCCATGCAGGGCGGCGGCGCCGTAGGCGAACGCCACCAGCGCGAACGCCGATGGCAGTGTGAACCCGAGCCAGGCGGCCAAGCCCCCCAGATAGCCGCCGCGCAGCAATCCCACGGAAAACCCCACCTGGCTGCTTGCCGGACCGGGAAGGAACTGGCTGAGGCCGACCAGGTCGGCGAACGCGGACTCGTCGAGCCATTGGCGACGGATCACGAACTCATCGCGGAAATACCCGATATGCGCGATCGGGCCGCCGAAGCAGGTGACGCCGAGCTTGGCGAAAATCCGCAGAATCTCGAGCGGGGAAGCCGGATGGCGCCGGCTCTGCACCGCGCTGGTGCTCATCGTGCAGCTCGCGCTCGGCTGGCAAGCATCGCGTCCATCGACCACGCGCCCGCACCCTCGATCCGCAAGTAGAGCAGTCCGAGCACCATGATGGCCCGAAGCAGTAGGCCGATATTGGCAAAGCGGCCGGCGCCGAGTATGCCTGGAAACATCGATTTCTGGATGCCTTCCGGAAGGAAGACGACGAGACCCACCGATAGCCGGATGAAGATCGACCAGCTCGACGCGCCTGTGGCAAGCAGTCGTTGCATCGCTGGCGTTCCATCCCTGCGGCTCCGGCCCGGCATGGCGCGGGCTCCGGCCTGCCACGGCACTCGTGATATCGGTGTTTGTAATATCGAATTTCGATAATGGCAATCCGGACCATGGAGTATCACGACCTGCTCGCCGGCTTCGTGCGCCTGCACGTGCTGCACCATGCGGCCGAGGGCGAGGTCTACGGCCAGTGGATCATCGGGGAACTGTCGCGGCACGGCTACACGATCAGCCCCGGCACGCTGTACCCGATGCTCCAGGCGATGGAGGCGCGCGGCTACCTCACGTCGCGC